>NZ_CP150637.1:5000-305000 GCF_038500265.1 Ignatzschineria larvae DSM 13226
GGAAAGACCCCGTGAACCTTTACTATAGCTTTACAGTGGATTTTGAATCTTTTTGTGCAGGATAGGTGGGAGGCTTTGAAGCAGCGACGCTAGTTGTTGTGGAGCCATCCTTGAAATACCACCCTGAAAGATTTGGACTTCTAACTTAGGCCCATGATCTGGGCTAAGGACATTGTATGGTGGGTAGTTTGACTGGGGCGGTCTCCTCCGAAAGAGTAACGGAGGAGTACGAAGGTACCCTCAGCCCGGTCGGAAATCGGGCTTATGAGTGCAAAAGCAAAAGGGTGCTTGACTGCGAGACAGACACGTCGAGCAGGTACGAAAGTAGGTTTTAGTGATCCGGTGGTTCTGTATGGAAAGGCCATCGCTCAACGGATAAAAGGTACTCCGGGGATAACAGGCTGATTCCGCCCAAGAGTTCATATCGACGGCGGAGTTTGGCACCTCGATGTCGACTCATCACATCCTGGGGCTGTAGTCGGTCCCAAGGGTATGGCTGTTCGCCATTTAAAGTGGTACGCGAGTTGGGTTCAGAACGTCGTGAGACAGTTCGGTCCCTATCTGCCGTGGGCGTTGGAAATTTGAGAGGAGCTGCTTCTAGTACGAGAGGACCGAAGTGGACGTATCTCTGGTGTTCCGGTTGTCATGCCAATGGCATAGCCGGGTAGCTACATACGGACGGGATAACCGCTGAAAGCATCTAAGCGGGAAGCCTTCCTCAAGATAAGATTTCCCTAGGGGTTTAACCCCTCTGAAGGTCCGTCGAAGACTACGACGTTGATAGGTTGGGTGTGTAAGTGCAGTAATGCATTGAGCTTACCAATACTAATTGACCGTGAGGCTTGACCATATAATAGGTCTTAGACAATTTGTCTTACAATGAGACATGAACGTTTCCAAAGTTAAAACGAAGAATACAGTCTACTTGCTGTTACTAACCAACTAATCAAATTTATTCGTGAGTGGAGTATTTAATACTTCAAACACAAACCAGTTTTCCTGGAGACAATAGCGCTATGGAACCACCTGATCCCGTCCCGAACTCAGAAGTGAAACGTAGCAGCGCCGATGGTAGTGTGGGAGTTCCCATGTGAGAGTAGGTCATTTCCAGGGCTTAATACAGAAACCCCTAGTTCAGTGAACTAGGGGTTTTTCTTTTGTGGGAAAATTTTAAAAAAATCAACTTAGTAACTTATTTTTATCAAAATAAGGGATAAAAGTTACTTTATAAGGAGAATTTTATCAGGGGAGTTTTATAAAGGAAGTATCTTATTGGGCTTGTTCCGTGAGAAGCGCAATCCCACTTTGTGCTGAAAGTAGCTGGGTGTATTGAGCAACTTTTGTTGGTAAAGTCAATTGGGTTTAAAAAAATGGTTTTAAACCGCTATTGGGGGGGAGTTAAAAGAAGATAAAACTGTATTCAACAACACTTGCAAGATGCCGCACGAAATGGGCTTATCTTGAAACGATCTTACTATATCTTCTATGAGTGAGTAATAAGTATCTTATTTTTGATTACTCTCATCACTATCCGCAGGAATAACATGGAAGAAAGTTTCATCTTCTTTAATCAGCCCTAAATGCTTACGAGCTAATTCTTCTCTTGCGCCATAATTATATTTAATGCCATTAATCACTTGGCGAATATGATTGTTTTGATTGAGGAGTTCTTGATTTTGTTGTTGTAATTGTTCTAAAGAGGCTTGCAATGCATCTAGTTTTTTACGCCCGCTCTCTTCGTCAAACCAGGTCTGTTTGATGAGAATTCCTAAGATTAGGAGAAGGATAATGAGCAGAAGATGCATTAACTTCATATTTGATCATTTCGCATTGTACGAAAGCCTTTAGATTTGAGATAATAAGCGATAAAATCTTGAACCACTTATTATAGCGTAAAGTAACGAATGAAAGACAGTATAATTGCAAAATTAGAAGAATTAAAAGAGCGTTTAGAAGAAGTTTCCCATCTTCTCTCTGACCCGGAAGTCATTAATAACAATAATAAATTTAGAGAGCTCTCGCAAGAGTATGCGCATTTAGATCCTGTTGTTGCTGAATTTAATGCTTGGAAAGCGAATGAAGAGGGGCTTGCCGAGATTAAAGAGATCTTTGATGGATCTGATAGTGAGCTTAAAGAGTTGGCGAAAGAAGAGCTTCCTATTTTAGAAGCTGAGAAAGAACGTTTAGAGAAATCGCTTAGTGTCTTACTGTTACCTACAGATCCTTTTGATGATAGCAATATCTTCCTTGAAGTTCGTGCCGGAACCGGTGGTGATGAGGCTGCGATATTTGCGGGCGATCTGCTTCGAATGTATATGCGTTATGCAGAAGAGCGCCGTTGGGGAGTTGAGTTAATCAGTGAGCACCATGGGGAGCACGGTGGTTATAAAGAGGTCATTGCTCGAGTAACAGGGCAAGGTGCTTATTCTCGTTTGAAATTTGAATCGGGGGCGCATCGGGTACAACGGGTTCCTGAGACAGAATCTCAAGGTCGGGTTCATACTTCTGCGGCAACGGTGGCGATTTTACCAGAAATCCCTGAAACAGAGATGATTGAGATTAATCCTGCAGACCTTAAAATTGATACATTCCGTTCATCAGGGGCTGGTGGACAGCATGTTAATGTGACCGATTCCGCGATTCGAATTACCCATTTACCGACAGGGGTTGTGGTGGAATGTCAGGACGAGCGTTCTCAACATAAAAATAAAGCAAAAGCGATGAGTTTATTGGGTGCTCGTCTATTAGAAGCAGAGCGTGAGCGTGAGCAGAAAGAGATGAGCGAAAATCGCCGGAACTTAGTCGGTTCAGGGGATCGTTCTGAGCGAATTCGTACCTATAACTACCCACAAGGGCGTATTACAGATCATCGTATTAATCTTACGCTCTATAAATTAGATGAAATTATGAATGGCGATCTTGATCAGGTGATTGAACCCTTGATTCAAGAAAATCAGGCAGATCTTCTTGCCGCAATAGGTGGAGATGAATAATCTTCAAGGGTTATAATGAAGCGTAGAGAGCAAGATCAATTACAGTTACGATTATTAGCAACGACCGATATTCATGGTTTTTACATGGACTATGATTATTATCGAGATAAAGTTGCGCCTTATACAGGATTGATCTCACTTGCGACCTTGATTGATTCAGCGCGGTCAGAAGTATCGAATCATCTTCTCTTTGATAATGGCGATCTGCTACAAGGAGCACCAATGTCTGATTATCTACGGGAATATGCGTTAGAAGAAGAGCATCCTGCCTATACCCTTATGAATGCGATCGGATATGATGCGGCGACTATTGGAAATCATGAGTTCAATTTTGGGGTTGATTATCTTAAAACGGTGTTAAAACAAGCGCAATTTCCCTATGTCAATGCGAATATTTGTGACCAAGATGGTGAGCCTCTATTGCCTCGATCAGTAATATTAGAGCGAGAAATGGTGACTGATCAAGGTAAGAAAATCCTGCTAAAAATCGGTGTGACGGGTATTGTGCCGCCACAAGTGACCACTTGGGATAAAAATCATTTAGATGAGTATGCGTTAACAAACCCTGCTTTAGAGAGCTTTGATGCGGTAGAAGCTATTCAGAGAGAAGCGCTATTATTGCGTGAAGCCGGCGCCGATATTGTAGTTGCATTGGCACATACGGGAATCTCTCGCCGACCTTTTGAATCGGAAATGGAGAATAGTGGTTACTATATTGCTCAAATTCCAGAAGTAGATGCGCTTATTACGGGTCATCAACATCGCCGTTTTCCGTCAGAGAGTTTTCGATTTTCAGCGGATCTCGATCAATCGGGGTATGACTCTTTAGGAATTGATGTTGCCAACGGTACGATTCTTGGAACCCCTGTTGTTATGCCCGGCTCTTGGGCTCGTTGGTTAGGGGTAATTGATCTAAACTTAACATTCGAGCAAGATCAATGGATGGTTACAGAGGGCCGATCAGAGCTACGTTTTATTGAAGAAGATTGGCCTATTAATGGTCAAGTTAATCCCTATTATCGTTCTTTGATGCAAGATGCCCACGAAGCAATCCGAGCGATGATGAAAGTGCCGATCGGTGTATGTCAAACAGGTTTCTATAGCTATCTATCGTTAATTCAAGATGACCACTGTATTCAGATTGTCGCAGATAGTCAGCGAGCAATGGCTGAGCAGTTGTTAGCATCAAAAGCGAAAGAGACTTATTTCCCGCGATATCCACTTCTCTCGGCAGTTCCTCTTTTTAAGGTGGGAAGCCGAAAAGATGACCCGAGTTATTTTACAGAGATTGATCCCGGGGAGCTCTATTTTAAAGATGTTGCCGATCTCTATGTCTATCCTAATTATCTTGTAGTATTACAAATTAGTGGCGCTAATTTAAAAGAGTGGCTTGAATGTTGTGCAAGCATCTATCATACAATTAATCCAGCAGCTGAAACGCCGCAACAGCTCATCAATTGGGCGCAATACCGACCTTACAACTTCGATATTATTAAAGGGATCGAATATCAGATTGATCCTTCGCAATTACCACGTTATGCCCCTGATCTCTCATTATTAAATGCAGAGACTGAACGTATTATGGAACTTCGTTATCAAGGAGCATTGATTAAACCGGAAGATCAATTCTATTTGGCAACCAACAGTTATCGAGCCTTAGTCGATCGTTTCCCAGGGGCAGGCAGCGGGCAGGTGGTCTGTGGAACGATGATGGAGATTCCTGAAGTGATTCTCTCTTATATTCAGGCAACATCTCAACGGGGCGAGCTAAGAGTTGAGCCCGATTATAATTGGGAATTAGCGCTCTCAGCATTAGGAAATGCAAAATTACTATTTGAAACAGCCAATAGTGGCAAATCTCGGGCGATTATTGAACAACATTGTCATTATCCTATTCAATATGTCGGTGAAGATCCCGAGAAATTTGCGCTTTATCAGATTGATAGTGGTTCATAATCGGGATTTATTCATCAATCTGCTATGCCTGCTTTAATGCCGATTGATAGAGTGATGTCAGCTTTTCTGTGAGTGTTGTGAGGACTTTATCCCGTTTACTATCAATCATTCGGCCATTTTTCTCATAATATTCCGGATGTGCCCTGAGATAGCGATTATCGTGAATAAATGCTTGTAATGCCGACTGATCTTCTTTGAGATCTCTGATTTGATTGAGATAAATAGGTGTTAATTCAGCGTGGCTACGACCACTTAAGGCTCCTACCATATAGAGCATTCGTGATAAGAGATGAGCAATGGCTTCATCATTGACGCAGAATGTTTCCAGATCTTGTAGATGATCCATTAGGGAGCTACCGTAATGTTTGAAAGAGGCCGCAAGTCCGCCAAGAATAGCTCCCGTTGCCGAAGCCGCACCTAGTGTTGTAAATCCTGCTAAAGCATCAATGCCGGCAAAGAGCCCTGCGCCAACACCTGCACCTTTGCCAAATTGCACAGAGAAATCGATGAGATTTTCACTCGTAAATAGTTCTTGCTCATATTGTGAGCCTTCAACGGCAACCGCAAAATAGGCGATATCTTCCTTGTTAAATTGATAACAATTGAGTAGGTTTTGTAGTGTTGATTGCTCTAATTTCTCAATGGATTGATTGAGGGATTTCATAATTTTATCGGCATTCGTTCCCCGCTTTTTCTTGACTTGCAATGTCATTAAATTGAGGTAGAAGTTAGCGCAGAGCTCCATTGCCGTATGAAACCGTGTTTGTTCAGCAATCTCTTCGAGCTGAATGTAAGCCATAATCTCTTGATAAAGTTCCGGAAACATAATAGCAATCTGCTCATAAAATCGACGCTTTTGCGGTGGCATAATCGTATCAAATTCTAGATAATGATGAATACCGTGCGCTTTAAGATGTTGTTTCCAAATATCTAAATATTCCCCTTGGATAAAATTCAATATCGGGAGAATAGGGCGATGAGTTTTTTCAATGAGGGTTAATTCATCATCAAATTTAGGTAAAAAGGGAAGTCGGCAATCGACAATATAACAGGTCAGATCAGCTTCAAAGAGCTGCTTAATCACTTTCACTTCCTGCTCAAATTCAGCTTCGACTTCGGGATCATTGGCAAATCGCAGGAGATTATTAGCCTCTTCCATACGAGTACGTGAGGGATACTGGTTCTCTAAGAGATCTAATACGCCCATTGCATCTTCAATGCCGGGGGTATCGATATAGGTGAGTGTCAGTTGATCTGAAGAGCGTTTAATCTCGGCGACATCAATTGTGGTGGATGCTTCATTTCTCACTTCGCCAAAATTTCGCTCGCGCGTAATAGTGCGAATTAAGGATGTCTTTCCTGTATTTGTATGACCGACAATTGCAATTTTTAAGATTTTACCACTCATATATCCCCCTGTAACTCAAGGCTCTATTATGCCATAAATAGCATAGTAATAGGGTTAAGAATCAGCTATTGAGGCTTGGGCGTAACCCGTAAAATCTCATTTTCATAAAGATTGGGCTGTAATTTTGCTTGCCACTCTTTGAGTCGGGATTGGTCATTCCCTTCGAGTAGAATAATTTCATTATTTAAAGAGAGATTAAGAAGCGTATAGATTCGGCGTAGTAAGCTCCGATCCGGTGTGAGCTCACTATCAATATAGAGTATTAAACTCACAAGCGGTGCCTGTTCTAAAGCTTGTTGTAATGCGCTAAAGGCTTTTCGATCATTAATCACCTTAATATTATGGGGTAAGGGATAGGCATAATCGAGTGCTACCTCCATTTGATGCTCTCCTTGCGTAATGGTTTTCACAGGTCGCACTGTTTGCGGGCGTGCTTTGGCCGGGTCAACAATCTGTGTGAGTGTTTGAGTCACGCTTGCAACCGTCGGTGGCATAATCTGCCGATGTCGGCGATAGGGAATATAAGCGCAGAGAAAGAAGATCAATCGAGGAATCAGTCCATAATAGAGAATCATCAGAATGACCCATTTTGCCCACATTGCATTTTCAATGGCTGAGGGCGTACTATTGAGGCTATGTTCAATGATTTCCGGAGTAATTAAGGATTGATGAAAAAAGCTTGGCAGATAATCTAATACCGCAATAATCTGATAATAGAGTCCATTCTCTTGTGGAAAGAGCGTGCTGTAGAGATGAAACTCATATTGTTTGAGGGTAAATTGAAAAAAGAGACTGACAATCAGCGCAATAAAGATCACAAGCCAAGAGAAGTGCATTACGGATTTCATTAATCGCATTAATTGTGCTGTATCAGCTTCACTTAAAGCGGGGTTGATTCTTGTCGGCGTTGCTGATTGATCACCCTGTATACGGTGTTGGAGTTTCCTAATCTGTCTTTGTAATAGTAATAATAGGTCAGAAAAGAGTGAGTGTTTCCGAATGAGTGCAAAGATTAAAAAGAGATAAGAGGGAATTAAAATGCCTAATACCAGTGCAATCGGGTGAATAGGGGAAGAGAGCAGTGCACCGCTGCCACTGATAGTAATAAAGATTAAGAGAATTGCAAAGAGTGTAATCACCGTTTTTGAGGGACGAAGAGAAACAGCGCCCACCTGATTGATGAGCATTGTTTTATGATCCGTTAGTTGAGAACGATTATTCGACGCGCTCATAATTTAAGGTATTTCCTGTTACTTTGGTAATACGAATTTTGCTACCTGCCGGGATATTTTCTCCGGCAATACGCCATACCGAATCCCCTAAAGGCAAGCGACCTTCGCCCTCTTCAACCGCCGTTGTAATCGTATAAATTTTGCCAATATATTCCGCACCACGAACTTGATTAGGATCTTGTGAGCGGATATCTTTTTCCCCACGTTTATAGGTTTTGATACCAATGAGCACAGTGATAATTGAGAAAATTGCGAAAAGCAGAATCTGCACCATTACAGAAAAGGTGAAAAAGTGAAGCAGCGCCCCTACAATGAGCGCTGCTATACCTAGCCAAAATAGGAAAACGCCGGGAACCAACATTTCAAGTAATATCAAAATAGCGCCGAGAATCAGCCACACCATCATAGGACTAAAACTTGAAAATAGGGACATTATTACGACTCCTTACCTGCATTTTTAACTAATTCAGCAATACCTGCAATAGAACCTACCACGCTTGCAGATTCCATCGGCATCATAATGATCTTACCATTATCACTCTCAGCAATTTTGCCAAAAGCTTCCACATATTTTTGTGCAACGAAGTAGTTGACGGCTTGAATATCACCCTCTCTAATGGCTTGAGAAACCATCAGTGTCGCATTTGCTTCCGCTTCTGCTAAGCGCTCTCTCGCTTCTGCTTCTAAAATGGCCGCTTGTTTTTTACCTTCAGCCGCTAAAATGGCAGATTGTTTCTCCCCTTCTGATTTGAGAATCTCAGCTTCTCGAATCCCTTGTGCTTCTAAGATTGCAGCCCGTTTTTCCCGCTCTGCTTTCATCTGTTTCGCCATTGAATCCACGAGATCTTTAGGGGGTTCAATATCTTTAATTTCAATACGAGTGACTTTAACACCCCAAGGTTCTGTCGCGTGATCGACGACCGCTAAGAGGCTTGCATTGATCTCATCTCGTTTTGAGAGTAGCTCATCAAGATCCATAGAACCCATTACGGTACGGATATTGGTCATTGTGAGATTCAGGATCGCTGAACCTAAATTATTCACAGCATAAGCTGCTCGTGCTGCATCGTTAATTTGGAAGAAGACAACACCATCGACACGCACCATCGCATTATCTTTGGTGATCACCGCTTGAGAGGGAACATCGGCAACATTTTCCATCATATTGATTTTATGGCCAATACGATCGAAAAATGGCACGATGAAAGAGATCCCCGGTGTGATCGTTTTACGGTAGCGACCAAAGCGCTCAACGGTATATTCACTACCTTGAGGAACCATCTTAATTCCAAGGAAGATCATTAAAACGGCAATAGCCGCAATGATCAAGACTAAAATCATACCTGTACTCATAATGAATTAATATCCTTTTAATTGCCTAAAACAGGGTATTGAAAAAAACACCTACATCTTTCATAGAGATAGGTGTTTATATCTCCAATTGTTAGTATAAAGAATATTACGAACAATAGGGAATAGATTTTATCAGAAAATAGAATAAAGATAGAATATTATCATTAAAATAATAATGTCTATTTTTAGATAAACGCTAAAATAATGATAGAAATAAATATTGAGATAAGTACTCAAATGATCCGTTTATAAATATTTCTCACTATTATATAAGTATCAGAATTATTTTAGCTGATGATTCAATCGGTATTAATGATGTGATTAGGCGCTAAAAGAGTTACCACAACCACAAGTTGTCGTTGCATTAGGGTTACGAATGACAAATTGCTCGCCTTGAAGATCGTTCACATAATCGATCTCAGCACCGACTAAGTATTGATAGCTTAAAGGATCAACTAAAAGCGTCACTTCTTGATTAACTACTTCTACATCGCCTTCTTCGACTTCATTGGCAAATGCAAAACCATATTGGAAACCTGAGCAACCGCCGCCTTGAATATAGACGCGAAGTTTCAGCGATGGATCACCTTCTTGTTCAATTAGGCTTTTCACTTTAAGCGCTGCTGAATCTGTGAAATTAATGCCTGTATCATCGATCATCGACATAGTGTTCTCCTTGAATGAAAATAGTTCAAATTTGTCCTCTATTATAGCCTAGATTTCAATTCTTCGGGATACTTTTGCCGGTATTTGTAATGATTCTCGATATAGAGGCGCCCAAATGGTGTTCTTTGTAGAGATGGTAGGAAACGGTATTTTGCATTTGGCATTTTATACGCTGCTTTGAGTATATCAGAGCAAAAAAATACCAACAGCGCTTAATGCTGTTGGTATCTCTTATATCGATGACACTAGAGGATGCTATTTGTTCTCTTCTTCATCCGGAACAACGGCAATCGCTAATTCATCTAATTGTGCTTGGCTAATATGTGCCGGTGCATCGGTTAAGAGACAAGCTGCCGATTGTGTTTTCGGGAATGCGATCACGTCACGAATAGAATTTTGCTCAGCCATTAACATGACTAAACGGTCAAGACCAAAAGCAATACCTCCGTGCGGTGGCGCACCATATTTAAGCGCATCTAAGAGGAAGCCAAATTTCTCTTCCGCTTCGGCTTTATCAATGCCGAGAAGTTCAAAGACTTTCATCTGCACGTCGTGTTTGAAGATACGGATTGAACCGCCGCCGAGCTCAGTACCGTTTAAAACAAGGTCATAAGCATTGGCAATCGCATTAGCCGGATCTGTTAATGATTCAATGCCCGTTTTCGGTGTTGTAAATGGATGATGAACCGCCACATAACGTTTCGCATCTTCATCATATTCAAACATCGGGAAGTCAACAACCCACATTGGTGCCCATTTGCAAGTCAGTAGGTTAAGATCTTTACCAATTTTAACGCGTAATGCACCAATTGCATCATTCACAACAGTGGCTTTATCTGCGCCAAAGAAGATGATGTCATTATTTTGGGCGTTCGTCGCTTTGAGTAATTCCGTTAATGTTGCATCATCTAAGAATTTCACAATCGGTGATTGTAAGCCGTCACGACCTGCAGCAATATCATTGACACGAATGTAAGCCAGACCTTTTGCGCCATAACGACCTACGAAATCTGTGTATTCATCAATATGACGACGAGTAAATTGATCAGAAGCGCCCGGGATATTGAGGGCAACTACGCGACCCCCTTCACGGTTCGCAGCATCCTTAAAGACTTTAAAATCACAACCTTTCATCAATTCTGTGACTTCAGTAAACTCAAGTGGAATACGAAGATCAGGTTTATCTGAACCAAAGCGAGCCATCGCTTCGTGCCAAGTCATCCGTGGGAAATTATCTCCAAGATCCACATTGATTGATTCTTGGAATACATTGCGGATCATCTTCTCGGCAATATCCATAATCTCATCCGATGAGAGGAATGACGTTTCGATATCCACTTGGGTGAATTCAGGTTGACGATCTGCACGAAGATCCTCATCGCGGAAACAACGGACGATCTGATAGTAGCGATCAAAACCACTGACCATCAATAGCTGTTTGAAGAGCTGTGGGCTTTGTGGAAGTGCAAAAAATTCGCCGTGATGTACACGAGAGGGAACAACATAGTCACGCGCCCCTTCAGGTGTTGCTTTAGTTAAGAACGGTGTTTCGATATCGAGGAAGCCTTGCTCATCGAGCGCTTGACGGATATAGCGGGTCACTTTTGAACGCAACATAATGTTTTGATGCATTCTGTTATCCCGTAGATCAAGATAACGATATTTGAGACGAACTTCTTCAGAGGTTTTATCATCCCCTAATTGGAACGGAAGAGGCGCTGAGCTATTGAGGATCTCAAGTTGCTTGGCAACGACTTCGATTTTTCCCGAAACGATATTCTCGTTGATCATTCCTTCAGGGCGAGCAATCACTTCGCCTTCGATTTTGATGACATATTCATTACGAATCTTTTCGGCTTCAGTAAAAGGGGTTGATAATAGTGCAGGGTCGATAACCACTTGCACAATACCTTCTCTATCTCGAAGATCGACAAAGATAATCCCACCGTGGTCACGGCGACGATGTACCCAACCAGAGAGGGTAACGGTTTTGCCAATAAGATCTTCGTTCACTAATCCGCAATAATGTGATCGCATAATGTTGTTGTCCTTAAAAATGAATCTAAATATTCCCCAATCAAGGGGCAAATAAAGGGTAAATTATAATTGAATAATTTGAAAAGCAAATGAGATTATTATAAGACATTTTGCGGAAACTTTCAGAGGAAGATATGTGAAAGAGTTGTCTTTAGGGAAAAGGGTGAATGCAGAAGATCTTATAGATCTTAATCCCCGTTTAGCCCCTTCAAGATCGACTCTCGAATAAAGGGGGGATTTTAGATTGTGATCCGCATACCATTTATCGCAGAGTGATCTTGAATAATAGTCTAGGAACCTACGTTGATTCGCAGTGAAACCTTTGTAATAAACGCAGGTTCCTAGATTTATAAGCCTATCTGTCCTCTATTGATTATATATTTATTATTAGAGGCGATACTACTCACCATATTTTACTAAGCTGTGAGGATATCTTTCCTCTTAGGCTTAGCCCTCCTTTGTCTATGTTTAGATTGTGGTGATGCTGTTATTTCATAGTTATTATCAATCTAAACACAAAATTTGATAACGCCGACACCTTTATGATTAGCGTATTTATTTTATAAATGCAAATTTTTTTGGTAAATGAGTTTGGATAAATATCAATTTAATGTTGAATAAAAGGGGGTAATCGCTGTCAAATAGGGCTGTTTACTCTTTTTATATCTTCATTATTTATCTCGTGAGAAAAGTACGAATTATTCTCGGACTATCTTTTAAAATAAGATTGAGGCATTATTGCTCAGAGAGATTGATTATCGGATTAAAGATCGCTGTAAATCATACACTACTGTATGAGATAAAATTATTATCGGATTGTTAATGTATAGTATTGATTAGAAGTAGATAACGTTGTTTATTGCGAACGTCGTTGATTGCGATAAGGGACATAAGTACATAAGAATAAAATAGGGATATTTCACAATGGGGATTGAGTTGGTTGTTTTTCTGTTATTAGGTTGTGTGATCGGGATTATCTCAGGTCTTTTAGGCGTTGGCGGTGGTACTGTAGTTGTGCCTACAGTGGTTTTTTTCTTAGTCTCAATTGGGGTTGATCCTGATTTGGTGATGAAAATCGCATTAGGTTCCTCTTTTGCCGTTGTGGGCATTACGAGTCTTTCTTCAGTCATTGCGCACCAACGCCGGGGTTCTGTCGTTTGGCCGGTGGTGTTTTTATTAGGGATTGGGGCGATGATAGGCGTGGCGCTCGGTAGTCTTGTCGTGAGTCGTCTTAATAATTTAGTACTACAACTTTTCTTCTGTCTCTTTTTGGCCTATACCATTTTCAATATGGTGCGAGGCGCGTCTAAAAAAGAAGCCGATCAAATGATTCCCTTTGCAAAACCACTCTACCTCTTAGTCGGGAGTGTTATTGGCTTTATCTCAAGTTTCGTCGGTATCGGTGGAGGAGTGATGATCGTACCGGTTTTAAGTAAAATCGGTTATAAAATGAAAAATGCAATCGCCTCTTCTTCTGCTGTTGGAATGTTAATGGCGTGTGCCGGTGCGCTGAGTGCCTTAGTAACAGGTTGGAATGTCGCGGATACGCCGGATAATTCCCTTGGATTTATCTATCTTCCTGCAGTGATTGGCTTATCGATCACGAGTTTTATTTTCGCACCGCTTGGCGCGAAGTTAGTCTATATTCTACCGGTAAAACGTATTCGGCAGATCTTTGCCGGCTTTTTAACATTGATTCTATTGGTTTTTATTTACAATAATTTTATTGGTTAAAGTTTATTGGTTAACAAGATGTGGCGAGATTCTTATTCGATAGCACAAGCGCAAAGCGTTAGAACCTCATAAGTGGATGTTTTATTAGTGTAGGGATTCGAAATGTAGAGATTTGAGGCAGAGAGGGCGCATAAATTGAATAAGTGAATAAGCAGATAAGAAGCGGGGCGAGTTCCTCGCTTTTTTGTATTATAATTGAAGTCATTTATTTTCTTGAAATAGGGTCTTGAAATCTGTTCAGATCCATTCGGATACTTGTATAAAGGTTAATAATCACTATGTCGAAAACATTCTTAGTCATTGATGGCTCTAACTTCCTCTTTCGTGCCTTCCACGCGTTGCCGCCACTTAAAAGCCCAGATGGCCGACCAACGGGGGCGATTCGTGGGGTGATTAATATGTTTGAGAAATTGATGCGGGAATTTCGACCGGATTATCTCGGTGTGATCTTTGACGCAAGCGGTAAGAGTTTTCGGAATGATCTGTTTGAAGAGTATAAAGCACATCGTCCGCCGATGCCGGATGATCTACGGGCACAGATTGAACCGCTCTTTGAGATTATTGATCTGATGGGTTATCCCCGTATCTCAATCCCCGGCATTGAAGCCGATGATGTGATTGCAACGCTTGCAGTGGAAGCAAAATCAAAAGGTATCCGGACTATTATTGCCTCGAGTGATAAAGATTTAGCGCAACTTGTGGAAGATGGCGCTATTAATATGTTTGACGGAATGAAAAATGAGATGCTTGGCCGAGAAGAGGTTTTTGCAAAATATGGCGTTTATCCTGAGCAAGTACGCGATTATCTCTCATTGATGGGGGATAGTGCCGATAATATTCCCGGCGTTCAAGGTGTGGGACCTAAGACTGCGGCAAAGTGGATTCACGAATGGGGTTCGCTTGAGGGAATTATTGAAAATGCCGAGAAGATCAAGGGTAAAGTAGGCGAGAGATTACGAGATAGCCTCGATGTCTTAGCACTTTCTAAAAAGCTCACAACCCTATATACCGAAGCATCCCTACCTTTTAAAGTGGAAGAATTAACACCGAAAGATCGCTTTACCGAGCGGTTACAAGCCATCTATCAAGAGCTTGGTTTCCGGCAGTTATTAGCAGAGCTTGAGAAAGGGGATGCGGTGGATGAGGGCTTTGTGCCGCCGACCGCAAAAGCCAGTGATAGTTCAGTCAGCGGTGAAGAGTGGGTTAACCCGCAGGTGCCGGCAACTCGAGAGTATCAAACGATTACTACAATAGCCGAGTTAGAGGCTTTTCTAGCATTGGTGCCGGAAAGTGCGTTACTGGCCTTTGATACAGAGACAGATGGTCTTGAGTTTATGCATTCCGCTTTAATCGGCATTTCACTATCCGTAGCGCCGGGATCTGCAATCTATATCCCCTTCAAACAGGCCGGTTTAGAAAATCCTTTGAGTATTGATGAAGTGATTCCTCGCCTAAAACCTATTCTGGAAGATCCCGCGATTCTAAAGGTAGGGCAGAATGCTAAATTTGATTGGCATATTTTGAAGCGTTATGGGATCGAAGTACAAGGTATTGCCGATGATACGATGTTGGCGAGCTATATTTTAGATCCTACTGGTAATCGTCATAATATGGATGCCTTAGCGGAACTCTATCTTGGATATAAAACCACTTCCTTTGAAGAGATTGCCGGCAAAGGGCGTCATCAGAAGACTTTTGATGAGATTGATATTGAGACAGCGAGTTTCTATGCCTGTGAAGATGCGGATATTACTTTGCAATTGCGACACAGTATATTGCCTCGCCTCAAAGCACAAACCGGGCAATATCAGATCTATGAAGAGATCGAAATGCCTTTAGTGCCGGTACTTGCAAAAATGGAACACGCCGGTATTGAGGTGGATGCTGCGCATTTAGAAGCGCTCAGTCACGAGTTTGGCGAGCGTTTAAAAGCGTTAGAGATTGAAGCGTATGAGTTAGCGGGCGAAGAATTTAATATGAGTTCATCAAAGCAGGTGGGTGAGATTCTCTTTGATAAATTACAGTTGCCGGTCATTAAGAAAACGCCAAAAGGCGCGCCGTCCACTGCGGAAGATGTATTACAAAAATTAGCGGAGGATTACCCGCTACCGAAATTGATTATTGAGTATCGGGAGTTTTCGAAGTTACGTTCAACTTATACCGATTCATTAGTCGCCGATATTAACCCTGATACAGGGCGCGTCCATACCTCATTTAACCAAGCGCAAACGAGTACCGGTCGACTCTCTTCTTCGAACCCTAATCTGCAAAATATCCCGATTCGAACTAGTGAGGGGCGACGAATTCGGGAAGCTTTTGTGGCGAAAGAGGGGCATATTCTACTCTCTGCCGACTATTCACAGGTTGAGCTTCGTTTAATGGCACATTTTTCTCAAGATGAGACGATGATTAAGGCCTTTAGAGAGGGGAAGGATATTCACGCGGCAACGGCGGCGGAAGTGTTCCGTACCCCACTTGAAAAAGTGACAAGCCAAGAGCGTCGAGCGGCGAAAGCCATTAACTTTGGTTTAATCTATGGAATGGGGGCGTTTGGATTGGCGAAGCAGTTAGGAATCTCTCGAACCCAAGCACAAGAGTATATTAGCCTCTATTTTAGCCGTTATCCCGGCGTTTTAAATTATATGGATCAGACGAAAGAGCGCGCTCGCGAGCAAGGTTATGTAGAAACGCTATTAGGGCGTAGGCTCTATCTTCCGGGAATTCATAGCAGTAATGCCATTGCCCGTTCAGGTGCAGAGCGAATTGCAATCAATGCACCACTGCAAGGAACGGCAGCCGATATCATCAAATTAGCAATGCTAAAGGTAGATCGTTTGTTGAGTGAAAAACCGGAGATTGAAGCGAAAATGTTATTACAAGTGCACGATGAATTGATTCTAGAGTCTTCACTTGCATCAGAGAAGTTAGCAACAGAATTACTGATTACAGCAATGACCGATGTGATTGAGATTGATGTACCGCTGATTGTAGAAGTCGGTCGTGGTAAGAATTGGGATGAAACAGATAGTTAAATTCTCGTTTATGAGTTTATAAGATCATTGAAAGGCACGAATCTCACATTCGTGCCTTTTTATTGATAATGATTTTATAGTAATGTTGGTTCAAAATAAGCTTATTTAAATGCCGGCGCATCGGTTGTAATAAGTAAGGGATCCGTTCTATCCGGCATCTTGCAAGTGTGGTTTAAAATCATTTTTCTTAAACCAAATTTACTATGAATACCATAAAAAAAGCGCTAACTCTTTCGATATTAGCGCTCTATTTAAGAGATATCTATCTTTTTAAAACAAAGCGATATCCTGTAATGACTCAAGACTCATTAGAGTGATTTTAGCGTAGTAATCATCTCATTTAACACTTTTTGGGCATCTCCATAAACCATATCGGTATTATCGAGATAGAAGAGATGGTTCTCAATACCCGAGAAGCCTGAGCCTTGACCCCGTTTGATGACAAATACCTGTTTTGCTTGGTCGGCATTGAGGATGGGCATACCGTAGATCGGACTTGATTTATCTGTCCGAGCGACAGGATTGACTACATCATTTGCACCGATCACAAGTACGACATCGGTATCTTTAAACTCATCATTAATCTCATCAAGGTCAAAGATGCTCTCGTAAGGAATCCCTGATTCTGCAAGCAGAACATTCATATGGCCCGGCATTCTTCCTGCAACAGGATGAATTGCAAAGCGCACATCAACGTCGCGATTTTCAAGAATCTTCACAAGCTCTGCCACTTTATGTTGTGCTTGCGCCGCCGCTAAACCGTAACCTGGGACGATAATGACGCGATCAGAGTAAGCCATTGTCATCGCCGCATTTGCCGCATCTGTTTCCGTCATTGAGCCTTCAATCTCTGTCTCTTCCGCACTCTTTTCACCAAAGTTAGAGAAGAGAACATTGCTTAATGAACGGTTCATTGCTTTCGCCATGAGAACTGTCAAGAGTGTACCTGCCGCCCCGACGGTTGTACCGGCGATGATAAGGCCACCGTTGTCGAGCGCAATCCCTTCAAAGGCAACAGCAATACCGGTAAAGGCATTGAAGAGCGAAATGATGACCGGCATATCTGCGCCACCAATAGGAATCGCTACTAAAGCTCCTAATGCAAGGGTGAAGGCGAAGAAGATAAAGATCATAAAGTAGCTAGGCTCTGCATTTGATGCTAGGAGTAATGCTAAGAGTAGCGAGAACATCAATAAGAAGAGGTTAACCGCATTACGATTTTTAAAGCGAATGGTTTTATTCATTCGGCCATCTAATTTTGCCCAAGCCACGATAGAACCGGTGAAAGAAACCGCACCGATAAAGCCACCAATAGCGGCTAGGAATAGTGCGCTAGAGGTGTTTTCTGCTGAACCTACTTGAAGTAAGGCAATTGCCCCAATAATCGCAGCCGCTCCGCCACCAACGCCATTATAGATTGCGATCATCTGTGGCATATCGGTCATTGCCACTTTGAGTGCAGAGCGTTTTGCAATCACAGCACCGATGGCGACCGCGATAATAATCAAAATTAAGTTTGTAAAATAGTGATGCGCTGTAATCGCCGGATGAAATAGGGTAATCACAACCGCTAATAACATCGCTAATCCCGCATAGTGAATCCCTTTGCGAGCGGTTGAAGGATGGCTCATACTTTTGAGCGCGTAGATAAAAACAATAGCAGCTACAAAGTAGCCAATATTCACAAGCAGTGCGCCCATAGTCTATTTCTCCTCTTTTTTGTTAGATTTGAACATCTCGAGCATCCGATCGGTGACGTAGTAACCACCTACGGCATTAATTGCACCAAAGATAACGGCAATAAAAGCTAGGATTGTTTGAAATGCCCCTTCTGCATGGCCAAGTGCAATCATCGCACCCACGAGAATAATTCCATGGATGAAGTTTGAACCTGACATTAATGGAGTATGGAGAATCGCCGGTACTCGGGAGATTACTTCATAGCCCAAAATAGCAGAAAGCACAACGATATAGAGCGCTGCAAATCCTGTAATCATATAAAATTCTCCTTAAGCTGTGAGAAGCGGTTTAATACGTTCAGAGACAACTTCGCCATTGTGAATAATACGGGAATCTTTGACGACTTCATCTTCAGAATCGAATTGTAGTCCCTCTTCAGTGATGAAGGGACTTAGGTAGTTATAAATATTTTGTGCAAACATCTCTGATGCATGAATTGCAACAGTAGAGGGTAAGTTTTGTGGGCCACAGATAGTGATACCGTGATGTTCAATGGTCTCTCCAACCTTTGTTAGTGCGCAGTTGCCACCGGTTTCTGCAGCCATATCCACGATCACAGAGCCCGGCATCATCGACTCAACCATCTCTTTTGTGATAATGAGCGGCGCACGTCGACCCGGAATTGCCGCTGTTGAGATGATGACATGAACACCCTTCACATGTTTTGCGAGCGCTTCGGCTTGCTGTGCCTTCTCTTCATCAGTTAATTCACGAGCATAACCGCCTTCTCCTGCGGCATTAACGCCGGTATCGACGAGTTTTGCACCGAGTGATTCCACTTGCTCTTTCGCATCTGGGCGAATATCGTACGCTTCAACTTGTGCGCCGAGACGTTTGGCTGTAGCAATTGCCTGTAAGCCGGCAACGCCTGCACCGATCACTAAAACTTTGGCTGGGCGGATAGTGCCGGCTGCTGTTGTAAGCATCGGGAAGAAGCGTGGAGAGCTACTTGCTGCTATGAGTGCACTTTGATAGCCCGAGATGGTCGCTTGTGAAGAGAGAACATCCATGCTCTGTGCTCTTGTTATGCGAGGAATAAATTCAAGAGCGATCGCATCAATTTTAGCTTCGGCTAACTGCTTGATAAGCGGAATTTGCCGATAGGGATCGAGTAAACAGATCAAGGTTGATCCTGCTTTAAATTGATTGATGATTTTTTTATCGGGAGGATTAATCGCAAGAATGATGGCAGGCGTTGCAAAATCAGGTACATCTACCGTAGCACCTGCTGCAATATACTCTTCATCACTAAAATAAGCGTGCTTGCCAGCCTCAGGGGCTACGATCACTTGAAAGCCTTTTTTAACAAGACGTTCAATATTTTTCGGATCAAGCGCCACACGTTTTTCAAGAGGATTATGCTCTTTCAGGACAATGATGGTTTTTATCATAGTTTTCAGTGCTCCTAGTGGCAAAAAAGAATGAAAAATCATATTACCATTTTATCATTTGAAATGGTAAGTCCTTACACGCTAAAAGCGTTATAAAGGCAATTGATTGCGGTTTTATCAACTATTTTGAGGTTACCATGCTGCCATTTTAAAGCTATTTTCAGAAAGAATTTTGTTTGAGGTCGTATTTCTAATCACTTTAGCCTTTGATTTCATAATTTCTTTTACTGCGCAAAGGGGAAGATTTGCTATACTAACGAATACTCAAAAGAGATCTTATTCAATATATTTGTTAGATAAAGGGTTGTTGTGGCGAAGCAGAATCAAAAACAAAGACCAGCAACAGGAAAAGGTCAATCTAAATGGACCGCATTTAAACGGTTGATTAGTTATAAGTATTTCGTGCCTTTTGCCCGGAAAATCATTCCTTGGGCTTTTGCCTTAAGTGCCATTGTTGCAGTGGCTGGGCTCTATTATGGCCTCTTTAACTCGCCTGTGGATTATCAACAGGGTAATACTGTACGAATTATGTATATCCATGTGCCGGCAGCAATTCTTTCATCGGTACTCTATATGGTAGTAGCGGGATTAAGTGTCCTATTTTTGATCTTTAGAATTAAGTTATTTCCGGTGGTTGCAAGAGCAACTGCGGTATTAGGCGCGGTTTACACGCTTATTACATTGGTCACAGGGGCGATTTGGGGAGCACCGACTTGGGGAACTTGGTGGGTTTGGGATGTACGTTTAACGTCCGTATTGATTCTCTTTTTCCTCTATTTAGGTTATATCGGCTTAGATAATGCCTTTGAAGATCGAGAAAAGGGGAACATTGCCATCTCGATTTTAGCGATTATTGGTGTTGTCATTGTGCCGATTATTAAGGTGTCGGTCTATCTCTTTGCGACCCTTCATCAAAAAAGCACAATTTTTGCTGAAGGGGGGCCAAGCCTTGCACCTGAAATGCTTCGGCCGCTAATGTTGATGATGGTGGCTTATGGTCTTTTTACGGTGGGATATATTCTATTGAAGAGCGTACATCTGATTTATCGAGAGCAATTAGAGCAGCGTTATAGTAAGTTAGGGTAATCATTGAGAAGGGATAGATAGATGTCAGTATTTTTAGATCTTTTGAACATGGGGAAACATACGGCGTATGTTTGGAGTTGCTACGGTTTTGTGGCAATCTGTCTTATTGGTTTGATCGTCGCTCTCATTATGGAAGGGCGTAATTTAAAAAAGGCAATGTTGCAGGAGGGAGTGGAATATGGCTCAAAATAGTACGGCAATGCCGAAAAAACGTCGCATGATGTCGCCAAAACAGAAACAGCGAATGTGGATTATTATTGCTTTAGTGGTTGCGGCTTTTGTCGTCATCGGGTTTGCAATGTATGCCTCAAGAGATAATCTCAACCTCTACTATTCGCCGGAGCAAGTCTCTAGAGGGGAAGCGCCTTTAGAGAAAACAATTCGTGTTGGTGGTTTAGTGGTGCCGGGGACTCTAGAGAAAGGTTCAGATAATTTAGAAGTGAAATTTGCTTTAGTCGATGGTTCGGGTGAACAGATCGTTGTGACTTATGATGGAATCTTGCCGGATCTCTTTAGAGAAGGGCAAGGGATTATTGCTCGCGGGATGCTAATCGAAGGTAATCAATTTACCGCTGAAGAGATTTTGGCAAAACATGATGAAGAGTATATGCCACCCGAAGTTGCTGCAACACTTGAAGCTCAGGGACACCCTGGTAAGCAGATTGAAGCAACTAAAAAAGCACAAAATAGCGATGCTTCAAAGTAGTGACAATCAACAGTAAGATTGATATTGGATAGAACCCCTAAATTGTTTGAAAATTTTGGGGTTTTAACAAATTGACTATATTTAAAGAATCGATAGTTATCAAGATAGATTTAACACAATAAAGGTTAAGAATTATTATGCTTCCCTTAGGTCAGCTTTCTCTCTATGTCGCCCTTGGCGTCTCAATTGCACTCTTTATTATCCCGCTATTAGGGATAAAACTTCGTAGTCCGCAGCTTATGTATAGTGCAAGACCATTGACGATCTGGCTCTTTGTCTTGGTAGCATTCTCTTTTATCTATTTGGGGCACCTATTCTGGATTAGTGATTTTAGCTATTCCTATGTATTTTTGAATTCTAATACCAAGCTTCCCTCCGTTTATAAAATTACTGCTATTTGGGGCGGGCATGAAGGCTCGATGTTACTTTGGGTCTTTACCCTTGTTGCGTGGATGTTAGCCGCAGTCTTCTTTACACGGAAAATGCCGCTAGAACTCTCATCGACGACGTTAGCGATCTTAGGGGGGATTAGTGCCGGTTTTATCGCTTTTTTGATCTTCACATCCGATCCATTTGCGAGAAACTTAACACTTGATCTCTATGATGGCCGTGATCTTAATCCATTGCTGCAAGATGTAGGGCTTATTATCCATCCACCACTACTTTATATGGGCTATGTGGGTTTTGCGGTGCCTTATGCATTTATGTGCGCTATCCTATTAACAGGTCACATTGACCGCGTCTCGATTCGTTGGGTACGACCTTGGGCACTGGCTGCTTGGGGGTTTTTGACACTGGGGATTACTGTCGGTAGCTGGTGGGCTTACTACGAGCTTGGCTGGGGAGGCTGGTGGTTTTGGGATCCTGTAGAAAATGCTTCATTAATCCCATGGATTTTAGGGGCAGCCTTATTGCATTCCTTAGCGGCAACCGAGAAACGTAAAGTATTTACCTTGTGGACTGTAATTATTGCGCTGTTGACCTTCTGTTTAAGCGTGCTTGGAACTTTCCTCGTTCGTTCAGGGGTTTTAACTTCGGTTCATTCATTTGCAGCCGATCCTAAGCGTGGACAATTTATCCTCTTCTTATTAGCAGTGATTATCCTCTTTGGTTTTATCCTGCTTCTCTTTAGAGCCTCAAAAATTCGTCAAAATGCGCATTTGAGCTTGGTTTCAAAAGAGACGGGGATTCTCTTTAATAATATTTTTCTCTCAATTGCCTGCTTTGTCGTTTTATTAGGAACACTCTATCCTCTTGTTGTCGATATTTTACAAATCGGTAAAATTTCAGTGGGTGAGGGTTACTTCAATCAATATATGGTGCCCATTACGCTCTTAATCTTGATCATTCTTGGTTTTGGTCCGCTACTTCGCTTCAAGCAAGATCATTTTGCGCGAATTAAAAAGCCGCTGATGATAATGGCGCTGCTCTCTATTATATTGGGGCTTGGTAGTAATTTTCTCTATGCCGGACGCCTTGATCTATGGGTATCGGTGAGTTTAGTGCTCTGTTATTGGGTCTTCTTTGGAATTCTTTTTGAAGTGAAGCTTAACGGCAGTGCAAAAGATAGCTATTTCCAAGCATTGAAACGGCAAACCTTATCGCGCTGGGGGATGAACCTTGGACATTTAGGGTTAATCATTGTGATTGTCGGGATTACGATGACTTCACACTATAGCGATGAGCAAGATCGCTTAGTGCGTGTCGGTGAGACGGTAGAAGTACAAGAGTATGGTTTTAAATTATTGGCATTAGAAGATATCCAAGGTTCTAACTATCGTGGGACTAAGGGAACGATCCAAGTGTATCAGAATGGCAAACCATTACGGATGATGTATCCAGAGAAGCGGATCTATACGGTGAGTATGATGCCGATTAGTGAGGTAGCGCTGCGTCCTTCATTGTTAGATGATCTCTATGTGGCAATGGCAGAGGAACGAGCAGAGAATGCTTGGGCGATTCGTCTCTATGTGAAACCTTTTGTTCGTTGGATTTGGCTTGGTGGGCTTATCATCTCATTGGCAGCACTACTCTCTATCTTAGATCGCCGTTATCGAGTGGGACGTAGAATGAAAGTCAATTCTGAAGTTAAAACAGAAGATATTGCGTAGGAGGAACTATGTTACGAGCTATTGTTGCCGGCGTTATTATTGCAGCCGTAGGATTTTTAATATTTCTCTTTATGAGTCTTGGGAATGATTCTACTTACCTCCCTTCGGCACTGAAAGGTAAACAGTTACCAGCATTTAGTGCTTATGAAGTAGCGGCTCCGGGGGCTACTGCGCGGATTTTAACGGATGAAGATATCCAAGGGCCGGCGCTTTTAAATGTGTGGGCAACTTGGTGTCCTGCTTGTGAAGCGGAACATGAGGCGCTGAAAGAGATTGGTGCCACAGGTGTTCCCATTTATGGCGTTGATTATAAAGATAATCCTGAGAAAGCATATCGTTGGCTTCGGGATCTAGGCAATCCTTATATCTTTACGATTGCGGATGAAAGTGGGCAAATTGGTCTCAATCTTGGGGTTTACGGTGCACCTGAAACTTACTTCTTAGATGCCAATAATGTGATTGTTCATCGTCATGTCGGAGAGATTAGTGTAGATCTCTGGAATCGAGAATTAAAATCGATTTATGAGTCGAGTTTTAATACTGAGCACAATCAAGCAGAGGGGCAATAATGAGATTATTGACAGAACAACGCCAAAGTCGATTTAGCTTTGGAAAATGGTGGCAGATGGGAAGAGTCTTTATTGCGCTGATGGCACTTATTGCAATGTTACAGCCGGCATTCTCTTCTGTAAACCTCTATGAATTTAAGAATCCTGTAGATGAGAAGCGCTTTCAAACTCTCACGCGAGAGCTTCGATGTCCTAAGTGTCAAAATCAAAATATTGCTGATTCCGATGCCCCTCTTGCACAAGATATGCGAGATTTGACTTACAATATGATTATTGATGGTCAAGCAGATGCACAAATTGTCAGCTTTATGGTGGATCGTTATGGCGATTTTGTGATGTACAATCCACCCGTTAAACCTATTACTTGGTTACTCTGGTTTAGTCCAGTGGTGCTTTTACTGTTGATTTTAGCACTCGTCTTTGGTGTCAAAGGACGTAAAAAAGCAACGAAAACAACAGAGGCGGTTGCGGCTTTAAGTGAAGAAGAGCAATCACGTTTACAAAAGATCCTGAAAGAGAATCCATAAGCATTATGACAACACTAGGTATCATCTATACATTACTATTTCTTATTATCTCTGTGGGGCTTCTCTGTTATGCGCTATGGGGGAAAAGTAGCCAACACTATCCACGTTTAAAGGATGTTTATCGGGATAAATATCTTGATGAAACGGAATCTTTAGAGGATGATCTTGCTCGGGGTAAAATTGATCAAGCGGAGTATGATGAGAAGAAAACAGAATTAGCGCGTGATCTTCTTGATGTTGCGAAGCCTGATAGAACTCTCAACTCCCTCTCAAAAGGTATTATAGCGGTACTAGGCGTTGCAGTTATTGGTCTTTTCTTAACAGTATTCTGGGAAGATGGTTATAGCAAAGAGGCTAAAGAGCTCGATACTCAGCGAACAATTGCGCTGCCTTATGTAAAAGAGTGGCTTGCATCGACACCGCTTGAAGTATTACAACGGGGGGAAACGATCGCAGATCTCAATCCACCGGAAGCATTGCAATATAACCTTTTAGGAACATTGGCAGCGCTGAATTTGATGAGCGCATCAACCCATCACAATGACCCAAAAGAATTAACCTTGTTAGGTAAACTCTATTTGAATATGGATCAACTAGGATTAGCAGAGAAGGCTTATCTTGATCTCTATCGCGTTGAGAATCCTGTGAATAATAATACGCTCTATACGCTGTTAAATATTCAATTAGCGATGAATAAGTATCAACTTGATCAACGCTTAGAAGGGTTATTTGATAATTTTGTGTTGCGTAATCAAGAGAATGAAAGCTTACTGCTTTATTACGGTACAGTGTTGTTTGAAAATCAGAAGATCGATAAATCGATGTATTTCTTCTCTCTATTAGCAGATCGTTATCCTGAGGGTTCTGAAAATCGGAATATGATTCTCAATATGATTGCAACTTTGACGAATGGTGCTGAAATGAATGGCAGCGAAATCAATGGTGCAAAGGGTATGAATCATCCATCTCAAGGACAATCACAACCTCAACAATCACAACCACAGCGATCATCCGTACCAGCCACTGAGAGTGCTGCTGTAACCTCGATACCTATTAATGTCTCGATCGAACAGAATGCGGTATCAGCTGATGTATTGCCACAAGAAGCGGTTCTCTATCTCTTTGTGCGTAAAAATGAAGTGGGACCACCGTTAGCTGCTAAGCGTATTCCGTTGGGGGCAATGGGTGGATTCCCTGTTAATCTGACTATTACCGATGCGGATCTACTCATGCCGGGAGCAGGCTTAAGCGAGCAATTACCTTTGACGCTCTCTGCAAAAATCAGTATGAATGGGGATCCGATCTCTAAAGCAGGCGATATTGAGGCTAAAGCTGTGGAAATTGAAGCACTTGATACTCCTGTTGTCTTAACTTTAGATCATATTGTGGAGTAGATGTTGCAATTGCCTGACTTTGAACTCGTGGTATCGGATTTGGTAGTGACGCGTAATTATCGTCCGATCTTTAATCCATATAGTTTTACGCTACGAAATGGGGAATCTCTCTATCTCAAAGGGCGTAATGGTGCCGGTAAAACCACTTCTCTGCGGGTACTTGCCGGGATTAGTGCACGTTATCAAGGTCAGATTCTATTAAACGGGGAAGATCGCCGGGAATTACTGCACCACTATCACCGACCACTTCTATATGTTGGGCATGCATTAAGCCTGAATCTCGATCTCTCTGCTTGGGAAAATCTGCGATTTATGGCTAGTTTACGGGGGATTCAATTAGACCGAGATGCATTTGAAACAGTATTTTCAACGCTCGAACTTCCGATAGAATCGATTCCGGTTCGTTATTTTTCGGCAGGGCAGAAACGCCGGGTGATTTTAGCAAGATTATGGCTAGAGAGAGCGATACTCTGGATTCTTGATGAGCCTTTTACGGCGTTAGATGTAGATTCAATCGCGCTATTAGAAGCGAAGATGAAAACGCATTGTCAGATGGGCGGTGCGATTATTTTCACGTCCCACCAAGCACCAACTGAAGATGTCTTTACGCAAGCGGTCACAATCGAGAGGTTTATAGCGAATGTTTAGCGGATTATTCGGGGTATTAATACGGGATCTTCGAATCGGGATGCGTAATCGTTCTGAGATTTTGATGCCGTTACTCTTTTTTTTGATTATTATTACCCTCTTTCCCCTTGGGCTTGGGCTTGAAAATCAGAAAGTTTTACATACTGCTTCGCCGGCAATTCTCTGGATTGCAGCACTTCTCTCCACTATTTTAGTGTTAGATCGAATCTTTAAGCATGATTTTGAAGATGGCTCACTTGAGCAGATGGTGATTAGTGGTTCGCCACTCTACGGCATTATTCTCGGTAAAATTATTGCTCACTGGTTGCTCACGGGTCTGCCACTTGTGATTTTTTCACCGATATTAAGCGTGATGCTCGGCTTTACTATTACCGAGTCTTTTTCCGTTGCGCTGATTCTGTTATTGGGGACGCCACTATTGAGCTTTATTGGTGCAATGTGTGTAGCGCTGATTGTGGGCTTACGGCAGGCAGGATTATTACTCAGTATTATTACATTACCGCTCTATGTACCGATTTTATTAGTGGGTGTTCAGCTGATCTACCGGTTACAAGAAGGGCATTCACTCAACAGCCTGTTACTGATTTTTGCCGGTGCGGATATCGCTGCGCTGCTTCTTGTACCGATTGTGACTGCTTTTGCGATTAAAATGAGTCTAGATTAATGAGTCTAGATTAATGAGTTTAGATTAATAGATTCTAACTTTGCCAATGGGTCTACAAAGAAAAGTAACGCCTGTTGTTGGGTGTCTATTTGTATCTGTTCGACATACTGTCAGTAATCATAGGGAGCATTGAATCTCTATCTAGCACGTTACTATCCTATTAAGTGTATTTATATCAATTGGTTAATGTTACAATAGCATGAGCATGGCTTCTGTAGGCAATCTACTTTGTTGTAGTTATTTATCCTATTGATGTGTTACCAATACAGGATAATCCTTAGAGATAAACAGTCAGTGACAATGAGTATTGTGGGTAGTGGAATAACATTAAATCATTAATCTATAAACTTATTTACATGTAATGTTTCCGAGTTGCTATTGACAACGTTGTTGTCAAGAATTACTATTCTATAAGCATTATTTTATTCCTGTCTAAAAGAACACCATGAGCGAAAATAGAGAAGATCCACAGAAACAACTATTTGTTTCCATGTTTCAAGAGATGTTCACTCTCTTGTCTAAATTACACCGTATTAGTGAGGATCTTTTGATGGATGCGCAAAGTGAGATTACGCATTCCTGTTGGACGATTCTATCGATTATTCACTGTGAGCCTGAACACTTGACTGTGCCTCAAATTGCACAACTCCGCTCGACTTCTCGGCAAGCAGTGCAGAGGCAGATCACCCTTTTATTAGAAAATGGGTATATCGAAGCGATTGAGAATCCTCACAATAAACGCTCTCCTTTATATCGGGTAACGGCATCGGGTAGTGCGTACTATCATGATTTACGAGTAAAAGTGTATGGGCAGTGGTTAAATGATGTTGCGAATATTGTCGGAATGGAGAGGGCAGAACGATTGATTATATCTATTAGGGAATTAGATGAAGCATTAAATATTGTTGGGACAAAGAAAAGTATGAAAACTTAGTAGTAACTCCTACAAAGTGAGATCAGCTAGGTTTAAATAAATATATCAACACATGAGAGATAAGATGAGAAAGAGTAATCATTTGCAGTATGTTCGAAATATCATAGGGATAGTGGGTTTAGGGCTGCTTGTTACCGCGTGCAGTGAAGGAACACAAGCGCCGGCGCAAGCGATGGCTCCTCAGGCAGTAGTGCAAACTGTCGAGCGTAAAAATATTACAGTTGAGGCAGAGTTACCTGGTAGAACAGAAGCTTCTGTTATAGCAGAGGTTCGGCCTCAGGTTGGGGGGATTGTTCTCTCTGTTAACTTTACAGAAGGGAGTTATGTGAATGAAGGTGATCAACTTTATCAGATTGACCCTGCTATTTACAAAGCAAGCCTATTACAGGCAGAAGCAACCCTAGAGAGAGCAAAAGCGAATCAAAATGCAGCAAAATTAAAAGCAGATCGATTAAATGCGTTAAAACAATCTAAAGCAGTAAGTCAACAAGATGTCGATGATGCCAATGCCGCTTTAATGCAGGCTAATGCAGAGGTGCTAGGAGCCGAAGCACAAGTTACTAATGCTAAAATTAATTTAGATTATACTCAAATGGAGGCACCTATTTCCGGGCAAATTGGGCGAACCAATTTCACACAAGGTGCACTAGTATCTCCGGGGCAGGCAAGTGAAATGGCGGTGATCCAAGTTTTAAATCCGATGAAAGTGAATATTACTTACTCTTCTGCCGAATATGCACAAGTGCGCAAGAAAATTCTTTCAGGTGCCTATACTCCTACACAAGTTGAAAACTTAGAGACAGGTGAATTAGAAAATGGACATTTAGTGAGAATCTATCTTGAAGATGGGACGCTATATGACAAAGTCGGCTACATTAAATTCTCAGATTTAACCGTTGATCCTACGACAGGTTCGATCTTCCTCCAAGCGCAATTTGAGAATGATGGTAGCCTTTTCCCGGGTATGTTTGTTCGTACGGTTGTGCAACAAGGGATTGAAGAAGGGGCATTAGTAGTTTCTCAAAAAGCCGTGACACAAGGGCAAGGTGGAGCGAGTACGGTTATCGTGATTGATGAGAATGATATCGCTCATGTTCGTCCTGTGAAGATCTCCCGCTCTTATGAGCAAGATTGGGTCATTGAAAGTGGCTTGAAAGAGGGCGATCGCGTTGTTGTAAAAGGCTTACAAACTGTACAGTCTGCACTACAAAGAAGTGGTGGTAAAGATGTCAAGGTACAGGTTATTCCAGATGATAATTCTATTCAGTAAGCAATAAACCCATAGTGTGAATCAATAAGTTACTGTAGGCGTGATTTTTTGCGCCATTTAATGGAGTAAATGATTGGTTTATCATCAAAATTGAAGGATTAAGTAATCAAAATGGCACGATTTTTTATAGACCGACCAATATTTGCGTGGGTGCTTGCGATATTAACGATGTTTATCGGGCTCTTAGTAGTTCGAAACATGGCTGTATCACAATATCCACCTATAGCGCCCCCACAAATTAGTATCTCAGGGGTATATCCAGGAGCAAGTGCTCAAACAGTAGAAGAGAGTGTAACGCAGGTCATAGAGCAGAGTATCAATGGCTTAGATGGTTTCCGTTATATGAGTTCATCAAGTTCGAGTTCTGGTACATTCCAAATTACGGTAACTTTTAACCAAGGGGTTGATCCAGATTTAGCCCAGGTTCAGGTTCAAAATAAGATACAACAATCGCTAAGCAAACTCCCACAGGCAGTACAGCAACAGGGGGTGACGATTGCTAAATCAAGTGGCTCGTTCCTTTTAGTGGTAGGCTTCTATTCACCGGATAACTCCATGTCTTCAGGAGATATAGGAGATTACATCTCCTCGACGCTGCAAGATCAGATGAGCCGTATTCAAGGGGTTGGTGAGATTCAGTTCTTTGGTTCTAGTTATGCCATGAATATTTGGCTCGATCCAATGAAATTGTATCAATACAATATGACTCCGATGGATATTGCTGCAGCCATTAAGGAGCAGAACTCCCAGGCAACATTAGGTAGCTTAGGAGCAATGCCTGATGTCGAAGGCCAACTCCTTAGTTATACCATTACTTCACAATCATTATTGCAAAGTCCAGAAGAATTCAAGGCTATTCAGCTCCGTGTTAATGAAGATGGAAGTGAAGTTTTGCTTGCTGATGTAGCAAGAGTAGAGCTCTCTCCGGAGTCTGAGTCTGTTGCGGTAAAATATAATAACTCTCCAGCTGCGGGGGTAGCAATTAGTTTGGCTTCTGGTGCGAATGCTCTTGATACGGCTAATGCAGTGAAGAGTTATTTAGAAAGTGTTGCCCAAGATTTTCCTTCAGGACTCTCTTATACCTTCCCTTATGATACGACTCCTTTCGTTGAATATTCGGTAGCAAGTGTTGAAGAGACGCTCATTGATGCGATTTTATTAGTGTTCGTGGTGGTCTTTTTCTTCCTTAAAAATATTCGTGCAACAATTATTCCGATGTTGGCGATTCCATATGTTTTAGCCGGCACTATGATTATTCTAGATCTTCTAGGATTTAATCTAAATACATTAACACTCTTTGCGCTGGTTCTAGCAATAGGTCTTCTTGTAGATGATGCCATTGTTGTGGTCGAAAATGTTGAACGTATCATGGAGGAGGATAAACTTTCACCCTTGGAAGCGACTCGAAAATCGATGGATCAGATAACGGGTGCTCTTATCGGGATCGGAGTGGTGCTCTCGGCCGTATTTGTCCCAATGGCATTCTTAGGAGGGGCTTCAGGGGTTATCTATCGTCAATTCTCGGTAACAATTATTACGGCGATGCTACTCTCTGTATTAGTGGCTATTATCTTTACCCCTGCTATGTGTGCAACATTACTTCGAGATCATACCGAACCGAAAGAACCTAAAACTGCAGTAGGCCGCTTTTTGAAAAAGCTCTTCTCACCTATTACGAAAGTCATAGCTTTAGCGGTTGAGTACTTTAATATTGGATTTGATAAGTTAAGTAATGGTTATACTCGCGGAATTACACGTGTATTAAAACATCCTTTTGTCTTTGTTTTAGTGCTTGTCGTGGGGCTTGCGGGAATAGGCTATCAATTTATGCAGCTACCTAAAAGCTTCTTACCTGATGAAGATCAGGGGATGTTAATTGGGATGGCAATTAATCCTAATGGAACCTCTTTAACTCAAACTGAAATCCCGTTAGAGCAGATTGCAGATTACCTTATGAAAGAGGAGACACAGACTGTAGACTCTGTCATGACTGTTGCAGGATTTAGTTTCTCAGGTCAAGGTAGTGAACAAGCGATGTTCTTTATTAAGTTAAAGCCTTGGGGAGAGCGTGAGTCAGAATATGATTCTATCCCGGCGTTGATGAAACGGATGCAAAAATTCTTTACCACCATTCCTGAAGCGCAGCTGTTTGTCTTTAGCCCGCCTCCTATTATCGAATTAGGAACGGCAACAGGGGTAAGTTTTCAATTACAAGATACCATCGGGCTTGGACATGATGCACTGATGAATTCAGTGATGAAATTTATCGGTATCGCTGCAACTTCTCCTGATCTTGATATTGCTTCTCTTCGTCCTGGAGGGCAATTTGATACGGCACAATATCATATCGATATTGACCGTGAAAAAGCACAAGCATTACAAGTCTCTATTGGCGACATTAACCAAGCATTGTCGATTGCTTGGGGGGGAATGTATGTGAATGACTTTATTGATCGTGGACGGGTTAAACATGTACAACTTAAAGCCGATGCGCCTTATCGTATGATGCCCGATGACTTTCAGCGTTGGTATGTACGTAATGCGAAAGGTGAAATGGTGCCATTTAGCGCCTTTGCTAAAGGGCGTTGGTCTTATGGTCCACCACAATTAAATCGTTTTGATGGATTTGCCTCATTCCCGCTCTCTATTAATGCAGCTGCAGGTAAGAGTACAGGTGAAGCGATGGCTGCAATTGAACAGCTTGTCAAAGATCATCTACCACAAGGCATTAGTGTCGCGTGGACAGATACCTCCTATGAAGAGCAAGAGGGGGGCAGTTCACAAGCTGCATTACTATTGGTATCAGTTTTTGTTATCTTCTTGAGCCTCGCGGCGCTTTATGAATCCTGGAAGGTACCAATTTCTGTTCTATTGACGATTCCGGTAGGGGTTGTAGGTGCGGTGATTACGGCACGATTAGTTGGCATTGAAAATGATGTCTATTTCCAAGTGGGGATGTTAACTACGATAGGGTTGACGTCTAAGAATGCAATTTTAATCGTGGAGTTTGCACGAGATCTGGTACGTTCAGGATTAAGTACGATGGATGCCGCCATAAAAGCAGCACAAGAACGGCTGCGCCCAATTGTGATGACTTCATTAGCATTTGGTATAGGTGTATTACCTCTCGCACTCTCTTCTGGTGCAGGTTCTGGAGCACAAAACGTTGTTGGACGAGTGGTTGTAGGAGGAATGATTGGAGGGACGCTACTGGTGCTTCTCTTTACGCCGATTTTCTTCTTACTACTCAATCGTGATGCGAAAAAGCTTAATGCAGGTCATTCTTCATCTGACTCTGATCAATCAACGAAGCTTGCAAAAGCAGATTCATAAAAATTCAGAGACTTTAGCTCTGTAAGCAGAGATAAAGTGAATGCTGAAACAATAGATTCCCTAGATTGTTATGATCTAGGGAATTTTTTATGGGGGAGTGATGAATCTACTCATTTTACGCAATATATAGGGAAATCGGTTTTATAGTAAATTTGGTTTAAGAAAAATGGCTTTTAAACAGCTATTGTGGAGTAACATAAAACCGCACTAAACAACACTTGCATGATGCCGGATAGAACGGCTTCCTTGCCTCGATCAACCGATGCGCCGGCATTTTAATAAGTCTTATGTCAATGCTGGTGTATCGGTTGTAAGCAGTAAGGAATCTATGCTATCCGGCATCTGCTTTATGATCTCTTAATAGCATGATAGAAGAAAAGCCCTACATTATTCGATGTAGGGCTTACTTGATCATTCTGTTATTGATGAGCGATGAATTACACTTTAACCGTTAAGATATCGCAAGGTGAATCATTGATAATTGCGCCAGAGGTTGAGCCGAGAAGCACGCCTAAACCCGAGCGAGTATGAGAGCCAATCACGAGCAGATCTGCTTTAAGTTCTTCCGCTGCGCGTAGAATCCCTTCTTTCGTTGAAAGCGCTGAAATAACCATCGTATCTGCATCAGGAATCCCTAATTTCATAGATAGTTCACGCATTGATTTCTTAGCTTCAGCAATAATTTCACTGTCAGAGACTTGTGGAATAATCGGCATTAACTCATAACCTGCGCTAATACTGATACCTTCCAAAATATTGAGAAGGGTAATTTTGGCATGGTTGCGTTTCGCCACAACTAATGCTTGTCGACCGACTTTCTCCGCATCGTGAGATTGATCTACTGCGACAAGAATATGTTGATATTCAGTTTCAGACATTTTTGCTCTCCTGCAATGATAAAAGTATGGATTACTCGAGCCTGTATTTATAAGAAATAATTCGAGTTATATCTCTATTTGTTATAGCAAGAGATGGCGAATTTAGCAATTCTAATCGGGGGAAAAAACCCCTTAAGGTCAAAAAACGTGTACAATACCAACTCTAAATTTATAAGTATTTCCAGTGATGCAATTAGGCATCATTTTAGCGTTAAGTAGAGCGAATCAACATGAGTAAACTAGCAAAAGAAGTGGCCCGTCGCCGGACATTTGCCATTATTGCCCACCCGGATGCGGGTAAAACCACTATGACAGAAAAGCTCCTTCTATTTGGAGGCGCGATTAATCTTGCCGGCTCGGTTAAAGGTCGTAAAGCTGCCCGTCATGCCACCTCTGACTGGATGGAGCTAGAGCAACAGCGTGGAATCTCGGTGACTTCATCTGTGATGCAGTTCCCTTATCGTGATTGTATGATTAACCTACTGGATACGCCTGGGCATCAGGACTTCTCGGAAGATACCTATCGTACTTTGACCGCTGTGGACTCGGCGCTTATGATGATCGATTGTGCTAACGGGGTTGAAGAGCAGACGATCAAACTGATGAATGTCTGTCGCCTACGTGATACACCGATTATCACCTTTATTAATAAACTAGACCGGGATGGTAAAGAGCCGATCGATCTACTCGATGAAGTGGAAGATGTTTTAAAGATCAATTGTGCGCCAGTGACTTGGCCGATCGGTATGGGCCGGGATCTTAAAGGGGTTTATCATATTCTTGAAGATTATATTCACCTCTATGATGCCACTGAACGGGGTACTAAAAGTAAAGGACGTATTGTTAAAGGATTGAATAGCCCTGAACTTGATGAGGTTTTAGGGGAAGATCGCGCGAATGCTTTCCGTGAAGAGGTTGAATTAGTACGTGTTGCCAGTCATGAGTTTGATTTGAATGAGTATCTCGAGGGGCGATTAACGCCCGTCTATTTTGGTTCTGCTATTACAAACTTCGGCGTACAAGAGATGCTCGATGGATTTGTAGAGATTGCACCGGCACCACGTAAGCAAGCAACTTTGACTCGAGAAGTGATGGCAGATGAAGAGCCTTTAACAGGCTTTATCTTTAAGATTCAAGCAAATATGGATCCGCGGCATCGCGATCGTATCGCTTTTATGCGAGTCTGTTCTGGTAAATATACACCGGGAATGACAGCTCGGCATGTACGAATTGGTAAAAATATCCGGATTCCTGAAGCTTTGACCTTTATGGCCTCTGATCGAGGGCATTTAGATGAAGCTTATGCCGGCGATATTATCGGGATCTATAATCATGGCACAATTCGTATCGGTGATACCTTTACAGAGGGCGAAGAATTAAGCTTTAAAGGCATTCCTGATTTTGCACCAGAGCTCTTCCGCCGGGCACGTTTACGGGATCCGCTTAAGATGAAACATTTAGAGCGAGGACTTGAGCAACTTTGTGAAGAGGGGGCAACACAGCTCTTCAAACCTTTACGGAATAATGACTTAATCATTGGGGCTGTAGGGGTACTACAATTTGATGTTGTAGCACATCGTTTGAAAATAGAATATAACGTCGATTGTATCTTTGAACATGTAGATGTTTCCACAGCACGTTGGGTACATTCTAAAGATCCGAAGAAATTCGATGAATTTAAGCGAAAAGCTGAAGATAACTTAGCCGTAGATCATCATGGTGAATATGTCTATATTGCACCAACTCGCGTAAATCTACACTTAGCGCAAGAGCGTTACCCTGATATTAGTTTTGATGCCTTTAGAGAGATTCATGGGTAAGATCTAATTCTATCTAACAAGTATTAATATGAAGTTATGGAGGGCACATTCATTAGAATGTGCCTTTTATTTTTGTATCGATAAAAATAGGTGCTGCTCTTCAAATATAAAATGACTTAAAATTGAATTATTATATTATTTTGTGTAATATAATTAATATTATATTTTAATTTATGTTTTAACTTATATTAAATTTTCAGTAAGTTTACAAGTATTCAATGAACTTTAATTTACTTGCTTGTTCATTTACTGAATTGATTTTATTTTATATTAAGGAGTGTCTATGAAAAAGTTATTAATTGCTTCAGCGATTTCTCTATTAGGTTTCACTTCAACCGCTTTTGCGATGGATTTTGAGCAATATGTTTCCGCGAAAGCAGTATTGAACCATGTGAACAATAAATTTGAAACAGATGATCTTAATCTGAAAAAGAGTAAGAATGTCGGTGGCTTCCGTCTAGCCTATGGTGTCGCTTTTCCGGTCGATAGCAATAAAATTCGGACAGAATTAGAGTATGGCTATAATGGGAAAGTAAAGCTAGGTGAAACAATTGATGATGAGCATTATAATAGTGAAACAAAGTCGCAATCAGTGATGGTAAATGCTTATTTTGATTTTAATACTGATACAGCATTTACTCCCTATGTCGGCGCAGGTATCGGTTATGCGCGTTTAAAAAATACGATTGACCGAGGGGATACATCTTGGAGTAAAAGTAGTAACAACTTTGCCTGGAATGTGGGTGCAGGTGTAAGTTACGCTGTCAATCGTGATGTAGATATCGATCTGAGTTACCGTTATGCGGATTATGGTGATGTTAAACATAGTTATAGCAAAAATTCAGAAGGTAAAGTGAAACAACGGGGTAATGAATTCAACCTTGGGGTTCGCTTTAACTTTTAAGTTAGGTTTTGATTCTATCTATTCATATCTATAAGGTGATTGATAGAGATGTAGAATAGAGAGATAATATCGTATCGAGAGGCTTTGCAGAGATGCAGAGCCTTTTTTGTGCGAGATTAGGTTTATTAATCTATTTTCTATTATATTTCTATTTTGTATATAAATTTATTTAATAAATTATAAGATATAGTAGAATATGTGGTTGTCAATTTTTGTATATAAAAGGGATTATCATGAAAAAGAGAGCACTCGCATTGAGCCTTACTTTAATGGGGCTAGGAAGCATGGCAATCGCACAAGATTTTAATCAATATCTTTCGGCTAAAGCGGTATTAAATCATACTAATAGTAAGTTAGATGCGACTGAAGATGGGGAAACAGATACTTATAGTAAAAGCAAGAATGTAGGAGGTCTTCGTCTAGCTTATGGGTTAATATTGCCTATCAATGACGCGATAATTCGAACAGAGCTAGAATATGGTTATAATGGCAATGTTAAATTGTCTTACCAAGATGATCAGTTTGAAACAAAATCACAATCATTAATGGCAAATATCTATTATGACTTTGACACTAAATCCAATTTAGTCCCATATGCAGGTATTGGATTAGGATATGGCCGATTAAAAAATACATTATCACTACCGAAAGATGAAAATTATCATGAAACTAAAAGCAAGGGCAATTTTGCTTGGAATGTAACAGTGGGGGCGACATATACCGTTAGTGATACTGTCTCATTCGATATTAGTTATCGATATGCGGATTATGGCAAAGTAACACATACTTTTAATTCAACGAGTTTAGTTGATAAAGGAAGCATTAAATTACGTGGTAATGAGTTTAATTTTGGGATTCGTTATCGTTTTCCCGAATAGATTCGATTGATTTTTATTGTAGTAGAAAGATTTTACATTCTAGTAATCAAGATAGAGATGAATCCTACCTATTATTCATAGGTGGGATTTTTTATGATCTAACTAATTGATAAATAGGTGAAGAATATAAGATAGTTAGAAAAACCATCATTCCTTTCTATAAATTTCTCATTTAAAAATCAATCGCTTAATTGTTTTTATAACTGTTTTTAACAAAAAATACTATTATTTACGTTTATTTATATAGTAAACTACGATTCCTGTGAATCAGTGATATAAAAAGTTAGGAGTCGTTCATGAAAAAAGTTCTATTCATCTCTGCACTTACCATTGCAAGTGTTGCTTCCATCTCTAATGCACAAAGCTTTGAGCAATATGTGTCAGGTAAAGGTGCTGTGCGTTATGGTACTTATAAAGTCCAAAGTAATGAAGATAATGAAGAATTTAAAGAGAGCAAAAGTGTTGCGGGTCTTCGTCTTGCTTACGGTTTAGTATTTCCGATGGGTGAAAATAGCCTTCGTGCAGAATTAGAGTATGGTTTAAATGGTACGCAAAAAATGGACAAAACTTTAGATGAGGGGAATGTTCAGCTCAAAAACCGTATGAAATCACAATCATTAATGGCGAATGTCTATTATGATTTCAATACAGGCACACGTTTTACCCCTTATGTTGGTGCAGGTTTAGGTTATGCGCACCTCAAAAATGAAGTAGGTATTGTAGATCACGAGGATAATGACAACTATTCAATCTCTAAAAGCAAAGGGAACTTTGCTTGGAACGTGAGCGTTGGTACAAGCTATAAAATGGATAACAATCTCTCTTTAGATGTGAGCTACCGTTTTACCGATTACGGTAAAGTGAAATTTAACGCTAGCGAGAATAATATCAGCGCAACGGCGAAACTTCGTTCAAATGAATTAAACTTTGGTGTTCGCTATCAATTCTAAAATTGTTCCTTTTTAGAAGAGCGATCATAATATTGCTATAGTTCTATAACGCTATTGATAGAAGCTATTGAGAATACTTTTATGCGAAACCCTATTAGTCGATTGAGTGACTAATGGGGTTTTTCTTTATCTGAAATTTTATGAGACATTTTAAACAGAGAATCCTTGACTGATTCTATGGCGAAATCGATCTGTTTACTTTAAGCTAGAATATAAATATTACAAAAGCTTCAATGCTGATCAATGAAAAGGTGGAGAATGGGAGAATGATCAATTTAGCAGAGATAGGAACAGAGCAGAGTAATCCAAGAACGGCAGAGATCGATCAGCTCTCTACCTTAGAGATGGTGCGACTCATTAATCGTGAAGATCAAGCTGTGATTGATGCGGTTAATCGGGCAACCCCGCAGATTGCAGCGGCGATTGATCTGATTGTAGTAGCAATAAAACAGGGAGGGCGATTGATCTATATGGGTGCCGGTACTTCTGGGCGATTAGGGGTATTAGATGCCTCGGAATGTCTGCCTACTTTTGGCGTTGGTGAGGAAGCGGTGATCGGTATTATTGCCGGTGGAGATCGGGCGTTACGTCATCCGGTGGAGAATGCTGAGGATAATTTTGAAGCTGGCAAGGCAGACTTAGAAGCGATTCATTGTAATGAGAAAGATGTTGTTTGTGTGATTGCCTCATCAGGGAGAACCCCTTATTGTCTGGGAGCTTTAGCCTATGCCAAGATAATAGGTGCCGGAAGTGTTGCCATTGCGTGTGTTGCCGGGAGTCAAATTGGCCAAAAGGCGGATATCGCCATTGAAGCCGTTGTCGGGGAAGAGGTCATTACCGGTTCTACCCGTATGAAATCGGGATCGGCGCAGAAGATGATCCTCAATATGCTTTCCACAGGAACAATGATTCGTTTGGGCAAAGTATATGGGAATCAGATGGTTGATCTGCGTGCGACCAATGAAAAGTTAGTGGCAAGAGCTGAGCGGATTGTGATGCAAGTAACGGGATGTAGTTCGAGTGAAGCGAAAGCGCTTCTTCAAAAGAGCCAAGGCGCAGTCAAACCGGCGATAGTGATGGCTTTATTAGCGACTTCTTATGAAAAAGCGCAGGCGCTATTAGCGCAGTATGATGGCCATATTCGGCAATTATTAGTGGCTGAAAGAGGAGATCGATAGATGTCACAATCATTATTGCAATCTTTACCGCCCTCTCTACCACAATCGCTATTTGCTGTCGGGATTATGACCGGCACATCATTAGATGGTATCGATGTCGCATTAGTGAAATTAGAGGGAAGAGGGGCTGATGTAACGTGTCAGCTACTGCATTTTTATAGCCAACCTTTAGAGGATGATTTACGGTATAAAATTACGCAAGCGTGTGATCTTGAGCAATCGAATGTGGCTTTGATTTGTACTCTTAATACCGAATTAGGATTACTGTATGCAGAAGCAGTAGAGGTATTGTTGCAGGAAGTAGTAACGTTGCAACAGGAAGGTGCTCAACATTTGCAAGATTTTCCCGGAAGATTCGATTTTATCGCTTCTCATGGGCAGACTATCTATCATTTACCGCAATCACAATCGGCAACTCATCAATTAACACCCTCTACTTTACAGATAGGGGATCCATCAATGTTAGCTTACCACTTTGCGACAGATGTCTATTTTAATTTTCGGATGATGGATGTGGTCGCAGGCGGAGATGGCGCACCTTTGGTGCCGATGACAGAATGGCTCTTATATCGTAGTGCAACGGCAAATCGCTTGCTGCAAAATATCGGTGGGATTGGCAATGTGACAATTCTGCCGAAAGGTGCCGATATTGAGGATCTTTGGGCTTTTGATACGGGCCCCGGCAATATGATGATCAATGAAGCGATGGAGCGGCTCTATCAGAAAACCTATGATCATAATGGTGAGATTGCTCAGCAAGGAGAATTGATTGAACCTTTATGGCAGCAATTATGCCAACATCCCTATCTTGCAGAAAATCCCCCCAAATCCACAGGGAGAGAACAATTCGGCGCACGCTTCACGCAATCATTATTACAGCAGTATTTATCCCCTCAAAATTGTGCTTATTCGCCGGCGGATATTATTCATACCTTGACAAGATTTACGGCATTTTCGATTGCCGAGAGCTACCGGCGATATGTATTTCCTTCCATAGATATTAATGAAGTGATTGTCGGAGGGGGAGGTGCTTATAATAGTGCTTTGTTGCGTTATTTACAGGCTGAATTGCCAGATCAGCGGATATTAACAGGAGAGAATTTAGGGCTCTCAAGCGATGCGAAAGAGGCGATAGCCTTTGCACTTTTAGGTTATTTAACAAGAGAAAGGCTTGCGGGCAATGTTCCACGTGCAACCGGCGCAAGGGAAGCGCTTGTCCTCGGGCAAATATGCCCGAATCCTTTCCCGAAGAGAGAAGAATAGTGGTAAAATATCGAGAATTAGCAGCTCTATTTTTGAGTGAAATCAAAGCAATAACGATCGTTAATAATGATTGTAATGTGATTTATTAAACATATCATCATTACGGGGAATTATTGATGCATTGAGTTTAAAATTGATGCTTTAGATAGGTTAGTAATATCTAGTTATATTTATGTTGTAGCATTGGCTACTGAAATTTGAGGAGGTTTGTTATGTCTACTGCGACCGCGCAGAGGTCTGTCGAAACAGCACCTATTTTAGAATTAGGGATTACTGAATGGCGTGCAGAAGAGTGTGATCATGATAATATTGCGAGCCATTTAGAGAAGGGGGATGTACTCTATTTCCCGTCACTACCTTTTGCTTTAACGCCGGAAGAATCCGCGCTGCTTGACCCCAAATATGTCAGCCCTAAGCGCAAAAATATTATGTACCAAGCGGATCAAGATGAGATTCGAGGAACAGCGGATGATGTGACTGAGGCACAGAAGCAGGTGCTCAAAGGCTTATTGAAACGGTATGCTGAAGCGAGTTATCGACTCATTACCGATATTATTCCTGAGTATAAGGATAAACTGCATAGCCCGATGAATACGCTTCGTCTAAATGCAATTGATGAATGGAGTGATAGTCATTCATTTCGTAAAGATGATCGACGGTTACACGTTGATGCTTTTCCATCACGCCCGCTTCATGGGAAACGTATTATTCGGATTTTTACCAATATTAATCCGAATGGCATTCCTCGGAAATGGCGCGTTGGAGAAGCCTTTCCGGATCTTGCGAAGCGTTTATTGCCGAAAATTAAGCCTTACTCTAAATTAGGCGCAACCCTTTTAGACACGCTACAGATTACCAAAAGTAAGCGTACCCATTATGATCATATTATGTTGCAGTTCCATGACATTATGAAAGAAGATCAAGAGTACCAAGATCGGGGGATTCAATGGGAAGTGAATTTTATGCCGGGCTCAACCTGGGTCTGTTTTTCGGATCAAACGCCCCATGCGGCGATGAGTGGGCAATTTATGCTAGAGCAGACTTTCCAATTAGATGTGGAAGATATGGTGGATAGTTCACAATCTCCACTTAAAGTTTTAGAAGGATTAGTAGGTAAACCATTACTATAATCCGCATATTAATCGAGGATTGTTAGTGAGATGATTTACGCAAACATCATCCCATGTCGACAAAAATGCTGATATCATATTGATCAGCATTTTTTTATGGCGCTTATTTGGGGAAAATAGCGACTATTTTGAATAGATAATAAGAGGGGAAAAGTAGATGTATGAAGCGGCGATGCTCTTAATCTCATTAGCGGGGATTCACTTTATGGCGCTTGTTACGCCGGGACCCGATTTCTTTTTGGTGACACAGGTCGCAGTGAGCCATTCTCGGCGAGAGGCGATGATGACAGTGATGGGGATTACCCTTGGTGTTGCGATTTGGGCGGTTGTCGCGCTTCTTGGTCTACATGTATTGGTAGAGAGGCTTCCTTGGATCCAAGCAGTACTCTTCTTAGCCGGTGGTTGTTATTTGATTTATCTCGGTATTTTACTCTTGAAGAGTAGCTATCAACAGCTCAAAAGTCGTAAAGTGCAGATTGAGGATATGTTAGAAAATCCACTTACGGATGATCAATTAGTGGAACTAGGACCAAAGAAAATGAGTGGTCGCACGCTCTTTTTAAAAGGACTTTTTACGAATCTCTCAAACCCCAAATCCTTAATCTATTTCGGGAGTGTTTTTGTGATCTTTATCGGCGGTAATATCTCTACAGTCTTGCGGGCGGAGATCTTTACTTTAGTGATCGTAGAGACTTTTCTTTGGTTTTTAGTGGTGGTGATTTTATTCTCTCTTCCACAGATGAAAGCACTCTATCAAAAGGCCGGCGCTTATATTGATGGAATTGCTGGGATCTTCTTTGTCGGATTTGGCGGCGGATTACTCTATCAAGCGGCAGTGCAGTTATTAGGATGATTCTTGAACTGTTAATTACCCATTTGGGATAAGTATTTGTAGAAATTGGGGAGAAGCTTGGGATAGATTGCTGATATCCCAAGTTTTTTTAGAGCGTTATTACCCGTTTTTATTGTGATAGATAGTTATAACTTTGCCATGCGCAGAGTTATCCCGATAGTTATCCAAAGAAATTGTGCATAACTGTGGAGAGTATTGTTGATTGTAGGGTTATGCAAAGAGATAAAAATTATAGGATGAACCACAGGTCTAACCATAGGGCAAACAAATCAATATAGTAATGTCGGTTCAAAATAAGCTTATTTAAGTGCCGGCGCATCGGCTGTAATAAGTAAGGAAGCCATTCTATCCGGCATCTTGCAAGTGTTGTTTAAAATCATTTTTCTTAACCCAAATTTACTATATAAAAAAACCGCAGACATTTAATCTACGGTTTAATGTTTAGATTCTATTTTTAAAAATCAGAGATCTATTTCACTTTTTTGAAACCGGCGGTTTCAAGTAATTGACCTGTTGCTGAGTAGCTCACGCCTTCATTTGGGTCGCCATTAAAGGCCGAACCTGGAAGTTCTGCTAATTCAGCAAGATCCGCTTTGGTTAAATCAATAATGATGGTTTCATGGGCATCTTTATCGCCATAAGTCATATTGTAAGTAATGCCTTTGATTGCAGCGTAATCAATATTATTAGTTACTTCAGAAAGAATTTTTTCAGCTTCAGCGGCATTTGATGCACCAATCGCATCATAAGCGATAATGCTATCGGTTTCTTGACGAGTGATTTTGTCATCTTTCCCTACGAGGGTAATGCGAACAGTGACTCCCGGCTGTTCAAGCTCATAAGTAGATGTCACTTCCTCTTGGGGAACTGCCTTCGCTGTTTCTACAGCAGGTGTTGTGTTTGTTGTTTCATTCTGAGTAGTCTCTTTAGCATCATCAGAACATGCAACAAGAAGGGATGCAAAGATGATACCAAGGCCGAGTTTATATAACTTTTTCATTATTGATAACCTTTTGTAAATATTATTGAGTTAAATGCATGAATCGACAGTAGTCGACAATATTAATATTTTATAGCACTCGATCAACTAATGCTATGGATTTTGCAGAATAATCTAAGCGTGAAGGAATGTTATTTTGGTAACATATTGAGGATTAATAATTTCTTGAATTATCACGTAATTTTTATCTGCTATTTTTGAAGTATTAGATAGCATTCTTAACTAATTTCGTATTATTCGTATTATTCGTATTATTCGTATTATAACTTATTGAATATGATAGGGAGATAAAAATGCAGCAGCCATGGTTAAGGTTTCCAGTGATCGATTTAGATAGTTTAGTCTATCATCATTATCCTTTAGCTGCTGATGTGATCGTTATCGGTGCCGGAATTGCCGGTGCAAGTGTAGCGTATCATTTTGCACAAGCAGGATTAAAGGTATGGGTATTAGATAAAGCTGCCACTCCTGCAACTGCAGGATCAGGCAATCGGCAAGGAATGCTCTATGTGAAGCTCTCACCTCATACGGCACTAGAGAATGAATTAGCCCTTGCAGGGTTTCAATATACTTTACAATTATTGAAACAATTGACGGCCCAAGGATTATTAATAAAGGGAAAAGATTGGGATGATTGTGGCTTATTGCAATTATCTTATGCGAGTAAAAAGCCGGAATATCAAACGATCTTAGCTGAGCAATATCCTGAAACCATGCAACTTGTAGATTCTCAAACTGCAAGTGAATTAGCCGGCATTTCGCTTCATTCTGGCGGGATTCTATTCCCTAAATCGGGTTGGGTTGTCCCTCAAGCCTTCACGAAAGCGCTATTACAACATTCGAATATTACCTTTCTGCCAAATCAGGCAGTATTTGATGTGCAATCAGTTGCTGAGGATCCCGATCTTCCTTTATGGAGGGTGAAAACAGCAGAGCAGAGTTATCAGAGTAAAATAGTGGTGCTTGCGATGGCGAGTGATGTTTGTAAATTAAAAGTATGTGAAAATCTTCCTGTTATATCGGCACGTGGGCAGACAACCTCTCTGAAGCAGGCAAATCCTTTGAAGATGGTGGTGAGTGGGAAAGGCTATATTGCCCCATCTATTGAACAAAATGGTCATTATTGGACAACCTTTGGGGCCACTTTTGAACATCATGGGGAAGTTTCAGCGCCAACGGAGCGGGAGCATCGAGAAAATATCGCCATGCTTGAGCAGAATTCGGAACAATTAGCAGAAGATTTAGAATTAAGTGCAAGGATGCCGAAATTGCCGGGCACGTTAGAGGGAAGAGTAGCGCTTAGAGCAAGTGCACCAGGATCTCTACCTATTGTCGGCCCTATTGCGCAATACGATGAATTTATGACGCGCTTTGCATCCATTCGGTTAGATGCAAAGCGTATTCCTGATGCTAAAGTGCCTTGGGAACAAGGGCTCTACTTATCAACTGCACATGGCGCAAGGGGGATGATTACTGCCCCCCTATCCGGTAAAATGTTGATCAATATGTTGCGGGCAGGGGAATATATTGAGGAGGATATTAATGAGAACCCTTCCCCCCGACTCACCGAAGCCATGTATAGAGTCTTGCACCCCAACCGTTTTTATTACCAGCAGCTACGTTCTGGAAAATCTCCTGGCGAATTTGGTTAGCTTCTTCGAGTAACATCCGAATATAAGCCCAATCTTTTTGGTAATTAATGGGGACAAAGCGATCAGCGCCCAATAATTCATGCTGCATACTCCCTGAAAAACGGTAATCAAAAATACATTGCTGTAGTTTTTCTCGAAACTCAGGGGCTAATTTATGAGAGTAAGTAATGGCCGCCGCAGGGAAAGGTTCGCTTTGATAGATGATACGAAATTCGCCTTCTTTAATGCGTTGTTGTCCGATCATTCTTTCATAAACCTCAGCTGAGATAACCGCTGCATCGTAATCTCCTGATTTTACGCCTACAATGGAGAGATCATGTTTACCTGAAAAGATCACCTCATAATCAACGCCGGGAATGATGCCTTCTTGAGGAAATAGTGCTAAAGCACCTAAGTGCCCAGAGTTAGAGACGGCATCTGTGTGTGCTACGCGTTTACCTTTCAGGTCTGTGAGTTTTTGATAAGGGCTATCGCTACGAGCAATGACAATCAGGCCGGAATAAGCAATGCCTTGTTGATTGCCTTTGGCCGCAAAGGGAACTGCTCCTGCGCGATTCACTGCGGCAACGGTGCTACCTGAAGAGAACCCAGCAACATGCAACCGACCAGCGCGCATCGCTTCAATCTCGGCCTCATTACTCTGCATTTGATAATAAATCACTTTTGAGTCAAGGCAATTTGCCAAATGATCTGTAAATCTTGTTATATATTTTGAGTAGGGAGAGAGATCCTCAAAAGGCGAAAATGAGACGATCAACGTTTGAGGTGTAATCATTTGTTCAGGATCTGTAGGAAGATCGGCAATCAAATCGTAATCGTTGTCACAATAGGGCTCTTCGAGCATTCCTCGATGATTACATTCGGCACTAAAAGCGACTAACATATTGAAAAATATCGCTATAATGGTAACAATGAAACGTAGCCTATTCATTGTGAATCCCTCATAAGTAGCTATGAAAATGTTCAAAATTTCTTAAATAATAATATTTTTTAACATTTATAGCAATATTTTTCACTTATTTTACAAATGTTATCATCTGCTCATGCGATAAGCGATAAATTGTTCTTCATCATCAAGGTATTGCATATAGGGGTTAGCTATTATCTGATGTGCTAATGTGTCAGTTGCATTAGGCCCATAGGCATGACCTGTACGAAGAGTCACATGGGGCGGCACTTCTGCTTTAATTCTATTGAGTGAATAAAAGAGTGCGCTTGGATCGGATCCTGGTAAATCAGCACGGCCTGAGCCATTAATAAAGAGCGTATCGCCGGTAATAAGGTCATCACTTAAAAGAAAACAGATAGAGCCGCTGCTATGTCCAGGAGTCAAAAGTACTTTTACTTTCTCACCGGCAAAGTCTAGCGTATCATTATCGAAAATAGGAATTACATCATCTGGTAACTCTCGAAATGCTGGTGGAAGATCGCCTTTCGGAAATGAATTGATATAATCAATTTCTACATTAGATGCATAGACAGGAACAGGAAAATACTCTCTTAATGCTTTGACTGCGCTCACATGATCATGATGACCATGTGTTAGCCAAATCGCCACAGGCTTGAGGTTGAGTTTTTGTAAACGATCAATAAAGTATTGCTCATCCCAAGCGGGATCGATAATGATCGCTTCACCGGTTTCCATATCTTCAATAATATGACTAAAATTTTCATAACGCTCATAAACTTCGGAATGAATACGATATCGGGGTGCCATAGAGATCTCCTAAATATTGATGATCGAGCCATTGTGGCTGCAAAAGTAGTATTTATCTTCCTAATCTCTTCAATATAACATATTGATCTATGTTATTCGCTTGACGTAGTTGTTTCATCGCCTATTAGATAATCGAGAACTCTAATGATCAAAAACTCTAATGATCGAAAAATTTAAATTCTCAATTTTTTGCTTATATTAAATTTGGTTTAAGAAAAATGGTTTTAAACAACACTTGCACGATGCCGGATAGAACAGCTTCCTCACTTATTACAACCGATGCGCCGGCATTTATAGTCATTCTAGTTTAAGAAAATTCACAATCATTATAGGATGAAGATTCTTACAAGCTTACAAACATCTTTACTTAATAATTTAAAACCGATTTCACTATACTATAAAAGAAGCCCCATTATGATTGCATCATTAATGGGGCTTTTGAATGCGATAGCATTACAACTCTTCAGAAAGCGTTACATGATTAGATTATAGTAACCTTTAATGGTTCATCTTAGAATGATCCATTGGCATCGTATGCTCATTCTGTTTGGTGGCTTTATGATCTGTCGGCATCTGAGATTGCTGCATGGCTGGCATCTCTGACCTGTTATGTTCCGGCATATTATGATTCATAGAATGATCCGTACCATTAGTACTATTGTGGTTATGATTAGCAGCATTACCGTGATCGCCAGCATTGCCATGATCGCCATGTCCATGTCCATGTCCCATATTTTGCATCTGCGTCAAAATGTCTGTGGCACTCTGCTCACCGCTACGAATTTTCTCTGTTTGGGTGCTGACCATTTCAGCGCGTTTTGTGACACGATCTTGGGGCGCAATCCAGCCAAGATAGTAGATCGCCATTACAAGAACCACTAAACCTGCGATCATACGCACTCCTTTCTTCGCGAAGAAGTGGCCAACAAAGTTTCCAAAAATCGCAAGGCCCAACATAATAGGAAGTGTGCCAAGGCCAAAGGCAAACATAATGGCGGCAGATTTTGCGACAGAACCTGCGCCCATGGCGACGGCTAGAGGTCCATAAACTGCACCACAAGGGAGTAATCCCCAGATCATACCAACAAGATAAGTCCCTTTAGCAGTACGAATAGGGAAGAAACGTTGAGAGAATTTTTGAATGGGTTTCCAAATTGATTGAAAAGGGCGTTCAATCCAACTTAACGCTTGTGGTAAGCCGAAGAGTTGTAAGGCAATAAAGATCATAATAGCGCCGGCAACATAACGGATAATATATTGAATGGCAGTAATATCAGAGACAGATGCTGCAATTAAGCCACCAATAACACCTAGAAGTGTGTAGGTTGAAATACGACCTAGATTATAGAGAATCGCTGCCGGAATGCGTTTATAGGCATTATTCATTCCCAAGATACCAATTACAGGGCCACACATGCCGACACAGTGTGTTTGAGCAGCAAAGCCTATAAAAAATGCCCCTGAGATTAAGGCCAGAAATTCCATCATTACGAAGTCCTCATGTTGTTATTATGAATAATTGTTAAATAGATAATCTTTATAGAATCATTTTGTTGGTATCTATAATCAATAGGTTAGTTTGAATGATTGATCGTGAAACCATGGCTATTTTGAATGCTGATCATCATAATGGAAATTGCAAAAGACTCAAAGGAAAACTCACTGTCAACGTCATAGCAAACCTTAAAGCCATTTTGAAAAAGGTATAGAAAAGCAAGAGAAAAAGTAAGAGAAAGTATTAGTGAGGATGACATTAGGGTATTTATCAATGGTGATTTGAGGGTGACTTACGGATAAATTTGTAGATGAAAGAATGAATTTGTAGCGATATAGGGTAGAATAGCGGGGAACTATTTTGGTGATTCTGCGCTTGAGTCTCGATTAATGGGCTATCTTTAGCAAAATTGATCAGCAGCTACTTCGGCGCCCTTATTGTTAGTAAAGGATTTATTTCTATGTCAGGACAATTTATCTACACGATGAATCGTGTGAGTAAAGTGGTACCGCCTAATCGTGAGATTTTAAAAGATATCTCTATCTCATTTTTCCCAGGTGCAAAAATTGGGGTGTTAGGCCTTAATGGTGCTGGTAAATCAACATTACTTCGCATTATGGCGGGTGTTGATACCAATATTCAAGGTGAGGCGCGTGTTCAACCGGGGACAAAAATCGGTTTCTTAGAGCAAGAGCCAAAGTTAAATGAAGCGCTTGATGTGCGTGGTAACCTTGAAGAAGCGCTCGGCGATATTAAAAAAGCGCAAGAAGAGCTCGATCAAGTTTATGCCGCTTATGCCGAACCAGATGCGGATTTTGATGCATTAGCAACGAAGCAAGCAGAGCTTGAAGCGATTTTAGCAAGCAGCGATGGTCATAGTTTAGATCGTCAATTGGAGATTGCTGCCGATGCACTTCGTTTGCCGCCGATGGATCGTGATATTGCGACCCTTTCAGGGGGGGAAAAACGCCGGGTTGCGCTCTGTAAATTACTGCTTTCAAAACCAGATATGCTTCTGCTTGATGAGCCTACAAACCATTTAGATGCAGAATCTGTGGCTTGGCTTGAGCGTTTCTTGCATGATTATCCCGGTACTGTTGTGGCGGTAACCCATGATCGTTATTTCCTTGATAATGTGGCAGGTTGGATTTTAGAGCTTGACCGCGGACATGGTATTCCTTATGAAGGTAACTACTCTAGTTGGCTTGAGCAGAAGACTCGCCGTTTAGAGCAAGAAGCGAAGCAGGAAGAATCTCGTGCAAAAGCAATTAAGAAAGAGCTTGAGTGGGTGCGCGCCGGTGTGAAAGGTCGTCAAACGAAGTCGAAAGCACGTTTGGCACGTTTTGAAGAGCTTGAGAGTCAAGAATATCAACAACGTAATGAGACGATGGAGATCTATATCCCACCTGGACCTCGTTTAGGGGACTTGGTGATTGAAGCTACTGATGTTGCGAAAGCCTTTGGCGATAAACTACTTTATGAGGATTTAAGCTTTAATCTGCCTAAAGGTGGCATTGTGGGTGTTATTGGGCCTAATGGTGCGGGTAAATCAACGCTCTTTAAATTGATGACCGGTCAATTAGAGGCAGATAAAGGGACATTTCGAGTTGGAGAAACTGTTGAGCTTGCGTATGTAGATCAGAGTCGTGATACGCTTGACCCTAACAAAACTGTTTGGGAAGAGATCTCAGATGGTTTAGATATGATCCGTGTGGGTACTTATGAAACACCATCTCGTGCGTATTGTGGGCGCTTTAACTTCAAAGGTTCAGATCAACAAAAATTGGTACGCGATCTATCAGGCGGTGAGCGTAATCGGGTGCATTTAGCGAAAGTTCTTCGTTCAGGTGGAAATGTGATTCTTCTCGATGAACCGACAAATGACCTTGATGTGGAAACTTTACGGGCACTTGAGGATGCGATTTTAGCATTTGCGGGCTGTGTTGTAGTGATTTCCCATGACCGTTGGTTCTTAGATCGAATTGCAACACATATTTTGGCCTTTGAAGGAAATTCTCATGTAGAATGGTTTGAAGGAAACTATGAAGAGTATGAAGCAGATCGCCGCCGCCGTCTTGGAGATGATGCGGATCGTCCTCAACGTATTAAATACAAACCGATCTCTCGCTAAGCGTGAGACTAGATCTATTCTTAAGGAGCAATCATTATGGCACTAGATAAGAAACAGGTAGAGTTAGACGAAAATGCACTCCCTATCTGCTGTCCTCCGCTTGAGGTGGATGCTTGGGGTTATCATCCGCGTGTCTATCTAAGTCCTGATCAAGAAGGGAAAGTAAAATGCCCTTATTGCAGCACTGAATATATTGTTGAGTAATTGGCTGAGTAATCTGTTGAATTCTCTCAAACACGTTTGAAAGATATTGCCGGCACTTCAGTGTTCTCACTTGTGAGATTTTGACTGAAGTGCTTGTTGTATTTCTTATAAAGTATCTATTACTTATAAAATTAATATAAAAATTAATTAAAGAACTCTAAACATTTATGAAAATTTTAGCAGTCGATGCTTCAACTGCGGCTTGTTCAGCGGCGGTCTATGCACATGGAGAAGTAGTCGAACGACTTACTGTTGCTTCACGTAAACATATTGAGCTTCTAAAGCCAATGGTATTAGAAGTGATGGCAGGATCAGAGCTCGATTTTAAAGATTTAGATGGCTTAGCATTCGCTGTCGGTCCTGGCAGTTTTGCCGGGCTTCGGATTGCCTGTGGTTTTATTCAAGGATTGGGCGCCGGGCTTGATTTGCCTATTGCCCCTATCTCAACGCTGGCAGCTTTAGCTTATTCGGTGCTTGAAGAGCATCCTGAGGTAAAAGTAATGCCGATGCTTGATGCAAAGATGAATGAGGTGTATTGGGCTATTTATGCATTAGATGAAGATAAACAACTCATTAATATTGCAGAGGATCAAGTGAATACTTTAGAAGAGATCTATGCACTTTTTGCCGAGAGCTCTGAACCGGTATTAGGCATTGGTGATGGTTGGACGTTAGATAGTGAGGCAGTAGAAAAATTAAATGCCACAATGATTGTTGATCGTCATTATCCGCGAGCAGGGGATATTGCCTTATTGGCAAAGCGGGATCTGGATAAAGGTCTCGGGCTCTATGCTGATCAAGTTTCACCGGTCTATTTACGCCATAATATTGCACTGACGATTGAAGAGCAGCAAGCGCTACGTGCGGCAAAAGCAGAAGCTGAGGAATCGTTGTAAGCCTACCTATTTTTTGCAATCGATATGTCGGCATTTATAGTAATATCGGTTCAAAATCAGCTTATTTAAATGCCGGCGCATCAGCTGTAAAAAGCGAGGAAGCCTTTCTATCCGGCATCTTGCAAGTGTTGGTGAGTCAGGTTTTATGTTCTTTTAACCCCACAATAGCTGTTTAAGAACCATTTTTCTTAAACCAAATTTACTATAAATCAGCTTGTTTTGAAGTGAACATACTTAAAGATGAGTAAAATAAAAGCGCCCATTGATGAGTTCAATCGGCGCTTTTCTGTGTCCTAAAATCCTTGTGTAATCAAAGAATTTTCTATGAATAAAACATCGTTTTATGGATTGAGCGTTGCTTTGATGACGTTCACAATCTCTGTCACCGGCACCATCGTTGCAGCTTCATCGGTTCTTGCTTTGAATTCAACTTCACCGTTTTTAAGTGTACGATCACCAATCACCACCCGATAAGGAATGCCGATCAGTTCATGGTCACTAAAAGCTTCGCCTGGGCGAATATTCCGATCTTCTAATAAAACATCGATACCGAGCGTTAATAACTCATCGTAGAGTTTATCGGTAGTCTCTTTCACAAGTTCAGATTTACCATAATTCATTGGAATGAGTGATAGGGTAAAAGGTGCAATCGCTTTAGGCCAGATAATGCCGGCATCATCATTGCGCTGCTCAATCGCTGCGGCAACAATACGGGTAACGCCGATTCCATAACACCCCATCTGCATCACAGTCGCTTTACCATTTTGATCAAGCACTGTCGCATTCATTGCTTTTGAGTAACGATCTCCTAGTTGGAAGATATGGCCGACTTCAATACCACGAGCAATGGCAATTTTACCCTTACCGCAAGGTGAGGGATCTCCTTCTTTGATTTCACGAAGATCTAATACTTCAGGCTCAGGGAGATCACGACCAATATTCACATTGATATAGTGGAAACCTGTTTCGTTTGCACCACAGCTAAAGTTGCTCATTAAGGCTGCTTGGCGATCAAATACCACTTTGATCGGCATATTGACAGGGCCAATAGAGCCCGGCGTTGTGTTAAGTGTATTTGCAATCTCTTCATCGCTCGCAAAGGTGAGTGGTACGGCAAAAAGACCACAGTTTTCTGCTTTCACTTCATTGAGTTCATGATCGCCTCGTAAGCAAACGGCAATGAGTTCGTTCTCTTTTCGACCATGAAGAATGAGCGTTTTGAGGTGCATTTCAGGCGGAGAATTTAAGAATTTGGCCAAATCTTCAATCGAGTGAACATTCGGTGTTTCGAGTTTTTTCAGTGCGCCGGTTGCTTCTCCACGCGTCCCAACGGCTATAGCTTCTGCTGCTTCCACATTGGCTGCATAATCAGATTCTGTAGAGTAGACAATCGCATCTTCGCCCGCTTGCGTTACAACGTGGAACTCTTGTGATTTACTGCCACCGATCGCACCGGAATCTGCCCAAACTGCACGATATTCTAGCTCTAAACGGTCTAAAATATTGCTGTAAGCGGTATACATTTTGTTGTAAGTGTCGTCGAGGGATTCTGCATCAATATGGAAAGAGTAAGCATCTTTCATCAAAAACTCTCGAGAGCGCATCACGCCGAAACGTGGACGAATTTCATCGCGGAATTTCCATTGAATTTGATAGAAATTGATTGGCAGTTGGCGATAGCTCTTGAGTTCTTGGCGGGCAAAATCAGTGATAATCTCTTCATGAGTGGGACCTAAACAGTAATCGCGCATATGGCGATCTTTGAAGCGAAGTAATTCAGGGCCAAATTTCTCCCATCGGCCTGATTCAATCCAAAGTTCTGCAGGTTGCGCTGATGGCATGAGCATCTCAAGTGCCCCCGCTTTATTCATCTCATCCCGTACGATATTTTCAGTTTTTTGCAATACCCGGAGACCTAACGGGCTCCAACTATAGATTCCTGATGTAACGCGGCGAATTAAGCCTGCGCGTAGCATCAGTTGATGTGATTTGATCTCAGCATCGTTAGGTGTATCGCGAAGAGTGTTAATTAAAAATTGACTTGTTTTCATAGTAGATTGTCTGTTAATCGCTTAATATATGGTTTTTAAATATGGTTTTTAAATATAATTTTTAAATTTATAGAGACCAAGAAATAAAGAGCTGTTTAGTAGGTCGATTCAGCTAGATTAACTAGATCTCATTAATTATGTGGGAAATTAGGTGATATAAAAAGTGATAGTGTAGGGAGAAAACGATATCGACGCAATATTTCTTCTGCTTCTTCCCTTATTCAATTAAACGAGGTTTTATCGAAAAAAGCATGGGTTGTTATGAAAAGTGGGGGGGGTAAAGATTGATTTGTATCAATTTTTATTAAAAATATGTATGGTTTTTTACCATGCATAGAGATGTTAATAAGAGTAACTATTTGGTTCTATTATCTCTTTTTTAGAAAATATAATGCTAAGTTTGCCCAAGTTGCGCCGCCTATTAGGATGTTGTCGTCATTGAAATCATATCGTTCTGTATGTAGGCCTATTAACTCAGCATTCTCATGTTGTTCGCGAGTATCGTTACCAATATAGAAATATGCACCAGGGCACTCTTGGAGCATAAAACCAAAATCTTCTGCACCCATAGAAGGTTTTTTGTCGTAATTAATATATTCTGGTTGCATTAGATTGCCGATCGCCTCAATGGCAATTTCAGTCTCTTTGTCATGATTGATGGTGGGAATATAACCGTCAATTAATCGCACTTCGCAGGTCGCACCGTAAGCGCTGCAGATCCCTTCGGCTAAGGTCTTGATTCGTTCTTTAATAAGATCCCTTACTTTAAGATCAAAATAACGTAATGTCCCAAGTAGCGATACTTTGTTGGGAATGACGTTATTCGCATGCCCCCCATGGATTGCGCCAATGGTAATAACGGCAGAATCAAGGCCAGAGATATTACGCGATATGATCGATTGTAGTCCAACGACTATTTCTGATGCAACTAAGACACTATCGACGGTTTGGTAAGGGTGCGCTGCATGACCGCCTTTTGAGAAAACATCGATATGAATCTCGCAGGTGCCGGCCATTTGAGGCCCCTTCTTAATCAGGATTTCTCCTTGTTTCGCACCGGGATAGTTATGGATTGCATAGACTGCATCAACCGGGAATTTCTCAAATAATCCGTCATTGACCATTGTGCGGGCGCCTGCTTGATCCTCTTCATCAGGCTGGAAGATAAAGATGATGGTTCCATCAAACGTGGCTTCTAATGCAAGATAATGGGCCGCAGCTAAAAGCATTGTCATATGACCATCATGACCACAGGCATGCATAATCCCTTCATTATTGGAGCTGTAAGGCAAATCAGTTGATTCAGTGATGGGAAGTGCATCGATATCGGCGCGTAAGCCAATTCGTTTGCCGTTATGATAATCCCCTTTTCTTAGAATTCCGATTACTCCAGTATTTGAGAGTCTTTCTGTTTGAATACCCCATGATTGTAAGAGCGCTTCAATTTTTTCAGCTGTTTTAAATTCAACACGTGATAACTCTGGATGAGCGTGGAAATCTTGCCGTAATTGTCGAAAATCAGCCTCATGTTTTTGGAGAAATAAGATGAGGTTTGAATTAGGATTTTGAACGATATTTGCTAGCATGGCTGCAGCTTCCCTCTAGTGTCAAGTTTAAATTCGGTATAGACTTTAATTTTATCGCCTAATCCATTAGTATAGAACTCTTAGGATACAATTTTATGTCAAAGTTTAGAAGCATATTTGGGTTCTCTCAATTAGGCTTTATACTTGTTTATATCAATCTATGAGTAAAATCAGAGTCTTGGAGGAAAATGAGCTATGATGGAATATCTTCCTGTAGCAGTCTTTGTAGGCTTCAGTATTGTCTTTGCAGGCATCCTCGTTGCCCTTGGTTACTTCTTATCACCAAGCCAACCTAACGCTGAAAAGCTATCTCCATATGAAAGCGGATTTGAGGCATTTGAAGATGCCCGAATGAAGTTTGATGTCCGCTTCTTTCTTGTCGCAATTCTTTTTATTGTTTTTGACTTAGAGTTAATCTTCCTCATTCCTTGGGCAACTGCTCTTAAAATGATAGGACTACCTGGTATTATGGCTGTGGTGGTTTTTCTTGTTTTATTGACGGTTGGTTTTGCGTATGAGTGGAAGAAAGGGGCACTTGAATGGGATTAGAAGCTAGATTAGAAGAGGGTTTTATTACAACAACCCTCGATTCGGCAATCAACTGGGCGCGTACGGGGTCACTATGGCCGGTCACGTTTGGGCTTGCTTGTTGTGCATTGGAGATGATGCATGTTGGCGCCGCGCGATATGATTTAGACCGCTATGGTGGTGCGGTATTTAGAGCCTCTCCAAGACAGGCTGATTTAATGATTATTGCTGGAACGCTCACTAATAAAATGGCGATTCCTCTTCGTAAAGTGTACGATCAGATGCCAGAGCCAAAATGGGTGATCTCAATGGGTTCTTGTGCAAATGGTGGGGGTTATTACCATTACTCTTACTCTGTTGTACGTGGTTCAGATCGAGTGGTGCCGGTAGATGTCTATGTGCCAGGTTGCCCACCTACTGCTGAAGCATTAATGTTCGGGATCTTACGTCTTCATGAAAAGATCAAGCGTACTAGTACCATTGCAAGATTAGGGTAGGTGAGAAATGGCAAAATTTATTAGAAATCCCGAAGAGTTGTTAGAGACGTTAGCAACGATTCTTGGAGATAAAATTCTCAAGTCAGTGCTACATGTCGGCGAAGTAACCATTACGATCGCCCCTGATACGGTTCATTCTGTGATGGAAACACTTCGTCACCATGATGAACTCAAGTTTGAGCAGATGACAGATATTACCGGCGTTGATTATGCCGCTTATGGTCTTACTGAATGGGATGTGGAAGCCTCTAATCATGGTTTTAGCCGAGGAACAACACCTCAGGCTGTGGGAAGAGCCGGGACACAATTAGAGAAAACGGCACATAAAAAATCAATGACAGAGCGCTTTGCGGTTGTCTATCATCTATTGTCGTTGACTCATAATGCGCGTTTACGTGTAAAGACCTATCTTGATGGCGAGCAGAATAATACGATTCCGATGGTGGATTCCGTATCGGATATTTGGGCAGGCGCAAACTGGTTCGAGCGGGAAACTTTCGATATGTTCGGAATTGCTTTTAAAAACCACCCAGATTTACGTCGTATTCTCTCCGATTATGGCTTTATTGGTCATCCACTACGCAAAGATTTCCCACTAACCGGAAATGTAGAGGTGATCTATGATGAAGAGCTTCGTCGAGTGGTATATCAACCTGTTTCGATTGAATCGCGCGTCAATATTCCTCGAATGATTCGTAAGGGGTAGGAGAGTTATGACAACAAATATTGAAAACTATACGATTAACTTCGGACCACAGCATCCGGCAGCACATGGTGTAATGCGTCTGATTTTAGAGCTCCGCGGGGAAACCGTTGAACGTGCTGATGTGCATGTGGGTTTACTTCATCGTGGTACTGAAAAGTTAATGGAAGCAAAACCTTACACTCAGTCTATTGGTTACTTAGATCGATTAGATTACTGTTCATGCCTCAATAATGAGCATGCATTTGTGTTAGCAGTTGAGAAGTTACTCGGTATTGAAGTGCCGATTCGTGCGCAATATATCCGTGTATTAATGGATGAGGCAACACGTATTATGAATCACTTGATGTGGTTAGGAGCACATGGTCATGACTTAGGTGCGATGGCGATGCTCCTCTACTGTTTCCGTGATCGTGAAGAACTTTACGATGCACAAGAAGCAATTACCGGGGCGCGTATTCACCCATTTTACTATCGTGTAGGCGGGGTTGCGAAAGATCTACCGAATCAGATGCCTAAATATGAGCCAAGCAAGTTCAGATCGAAAAAGAAACTAGAGCGTATTAATGCTGCGCGTCAAGGCGACGTGTTAGATTTCTTAGAGGATTTCTGTGATCGTTTTGTGAATCAAAATATGAAAGAGTATCGAGATCTTCTTGTGGGTAACCGTATCTGGAAAGGGCGTGTTGTAGGCATCGGTGTTGTCTCTGCAGAGCGGGCAATTGAACTTGGTTTTACAGGGCCTATGCTTCGTGGTTCAGGTGTTGCTTGGGATCTACGTAAGACACAACCCTATTCTGTATATGATCAACTTGATTTTGAAGTGCCTGTTGGCGTCAATGGTGATTGTTATGATCGCTTCTTAGTTCGTTTAGAAGAGATGGTGCAGTCGGCACATATCATGAAGCAATGCATTGCTTGGCTTCGTGAGAATAAAGGGCCTGTAATGGCGGAAGATAGCCGCGTAACAATCCCCCAAAGACGAGATGTTAAAGAGGGAATGGAATCCTTGATTCAGCAATTTAAAGTCTTTACCGAGGGTTTTTGTGTGCCTGAAGGGGAGGCCTATGCTGCAGTTGAGCATCCTAAAGGGGAATTTGGAGTGTATCTTGTTTCAGATGGTGCGAATAAACCTTATCGCGTTAAGTTAAGAGCACCTGGATTCTCTCATATTTCAGCCACCGAAGAGATGGCACATCGTCATATGTTATCCGACTTGGTTGCAATTATCGGGACACAAGATTTAGTGTTTGGAGATATCGACCGCTAATTTTACGAACGACAGAAAAGAGTAGCGAAAATGAAAAATAAAGAGAGCATTTTAAGTAGCCATGCGAGAGCAGAGATTGATCGCTGGCTAGCACGCTTCCCAGAAGATCGGAAGCAGTCTGCATTGCTTGCTGCACTACGTGAAGTTCAGCATGAAAATGGCGGTTATTTAACGACAGAATTGATGGATGCCATCGCTGATTACCTTGAATTACCCCCGATTGCGGTGTATGAGGTAGCCTCGTTCTATTCCAATTTTGAATTGAAACCCTGTGGTAAGAATGCCCTTCTTATCTGTACTAATATCTCCTGTATGCTTCGTGGTGCAGAAGAGATCTTAGCGCACGTGGAAAATCGTTTGGGTATCAAGGCCGGGGAGTCGACTCCTGACGGTCTTTTTTCGTTGAAGAAAGAGGATGAATGCCTTGCTGCATGTACAGCAGCGCCAGCGGCTTTAATCAATCACGAGTATCATGAGAATTTAACGATTGAGAAGATTGATGAAATTCTAGATCGTATCGAATCAAGCGCAGATAAGAAAGAGGCAAACTAATGGTTAGAAATGAAGTTTGTTATTTTACTCTCGGACGCGATAAGCCATGGTCGATTGAGACCTATATGAGCTTAGGTGGCTATGATGGGTGGAAGAAAATATTAAGAGGCGAACTCTCGAAAGAGGAAGTGATCGAGATGGTGAAAGCTTCAGAACTTCGTGGCCGTGGGGGCGCAGGCTTCCCAACGGGTGTGAAGTGGAGTTTTATGCCGAAGAACACAGATGGAAGTAGTTACCTGGTTTGTAACTCAGATGAATCTGAACCGGGGACTTGTAAGGATAGGGATATCCTTCGTTATAATCCTCATGCTCTTGTTGAGGGTATGGCGATTGCGGCTTATGCAATCGGTGCAAAAGTCGGCTACAACTACATGCGTGGTGAGTTTAGTGAAGAGCCATTTAAGCGCTTTGAAGCTGCCGTGCAAGAAGCACGTGATGCAGGACTTTTAGGTGAGAATATTCAAGGTACGGGTATTTCTGTTGAGTTATACGGTGCGCTCGGTGCAGGTGCTTATATCTGTGGTGAAGAGACGGCATTACTTGAATCTTTAGAAGGCAAGAAAGGTCAGCCACGTTTTAAACCACCATTCCCTGCAGCAGTTGGTTTATATGGTAAGCCCACAACGATCAATAACTGTGAGTCACTCTCATCAGTGGGCCGCATTATTCGTAATGGTCCTGAGTGGTTTAAAGATCATGGGATTCCCGGTGCGGGCGGTCAGAAGATCTTCTCTATCTCAGGTCATGTCGCAAAGCCTGGGAACTATGAGATTCCGATGGGAACACCTTTCAAAGATCTATTAAAGTTAGCCGGTGGTATCTGGCAAGGTCGCAAAATTAAAGCGGTTATTCCGGGGGGATCCTCCGTTCCTGTCGTTCCGGGTCATATCATGATGAAAACGAACATGGATTATGATTCTATTGCGAAAAAAGCAGGATCAATGATGGGTTCAGGTGCTGTCATCGTCATGGATGAAACAACAGATATGGTGAAAGTATTAAAGACCCTTGCAAGCTTCTATTTTAGTGAGTCTTGTGGTCAATGTACGCCATGCCGTGAAGGTACAGGTTGGCTCTATCGTGTGGTTGAACGTATTTTAGAGGGGCAAGGTCGTCCTGAAGATCTCGATAAACTGCTTCATGTCGCCAATAATATCGGTGGACGCACAATCTGTGCTTTAGGTGATGCGGCTGCAACGCCTATTTTAAGCTTTATTAAACATTTCCCAGAAGAGTTCAAATTCTATATTGAACATGGGAGAAGTATGATTGAGGGAGCCCAATAATGAGTAATGAAAAAATATTTACCGTAAATATTGACGGTAAGGAATTTCAAGCACCTGCGGGCACAATGTTAATCGAGGTTGCGGATCGGGAAGGAATTACCATTCCTCGTTTTTGCTACCATGATAAGTTATCGATTGCCGCAAGTTGCCGGATGTGTTTAGTCGATGTTGAGCGGATGCCAAAGCCGGCACCTGCTTGTGCAACGCCGATTATGGATGGCATGATTGTTCGTACAAGAAGTGAAAAAGCACGAGCAGCCCAAAAAGCCATTATGGAATTCTTGTTAATTAATCACCCACTTGATTGTCCGATTTGTGATCAAGGTGGTGAGTGTGAATTACAAGATTTTTCGGCTGAATATGGGCAAAATCACTCAATCTATACTGAAGAGAAACGTCATTTCCCGAAAAGCGATATTGGTCCACTCGTTGAGACCTTTATGAATCGTTGTATTCAATGTACTCGTTGTGTACGCTATGGAGATGAGATTGCCGGAATGCGTGAGCTTGGTGGATTAGATCGTGGGGATCGTTTAGAAATCTCCACCTATATTCAGCATGCGCTTGCTTCAGAGGTTTCAGCCAATATTATCGATATCTGCCCAGTAGGTGCCTTAACTGCCAAACTTTCAAAATATGGGGCTCGGCCTTGGGAATATATGAACCATGATTCAATTTCGATTCATGATGGTGTCGGTACAAATACTGAAATTCATACATTACGTGGCAAAGTAGCAAGGGTTGTCTCTCGTCGTAATGATGAGATTAATGAACCTTGGATTGCTGACCGTGATCGTTTTAGTTATGAAGCACTCTTTAGTGCAGATCGTGCCCATTTCCCATTGATTGATAATGGTCAAGGCGTGCTAGAACAAGCGAATTGGGCGGATGCGCTTAAAGCAACAAAGCTGGTCATTGAAGGGGCAATTCAAAAATATGGCGTAGATCAAGTAGGGATTTTTGTTTCACCGCTTGCATCTGTAGAAGAGCTTCAGCTAGTGAGCGAATTAAAAGTAGGCCTGAATCTTAAAAATGTTGATTACCGTTTGAAACAACGGGATTTCAGCGGGGAGAAGAGTGAGCCTACATTCCGTTCATTAGGGCTTAAACTGACAGAGATTAATCGGCTTGATTCTGTCTTCTTAGTAGGAGCCGATCCTCGTATGGAAGTGCCTGTTTTAGCTATTCGTTTAAGAGATGCGGTTAAAAAGGGTGCGAAAGTCTCTCGCCTTGGCACTTATGATGCGGATCAATTACATTCAATGCATGCTTCAATAATTGCCCACCCATTTGATTGGGTCGGTACTTTAATGGCAGTCGTAAAACGGGTTGCTACAGCAAAAGGGCAACCACTTGCTTTAGAATTTGCAAAGATTAATGCGGATACAGCGGTGGATAATGCCTTAGTTGAACGTGTTGCAGATCAGTTATTAGAGGGTGAGCGTGAATGGATTGTTCTAGGGGATGAGGCGATTAGCCATCCACAGTTTGCAACGATTCGCGCATTAAGTGTTGAATTAGCACGTTTAACGGGTGCAAGCTTCGGTTACTTCACTGCGGGAGCGAATAGCTCTGGTGCTGCGCTCACACAGATTACAACTGAGGGTTTCAATACGGCATCAATGCTTACAAAACCGCTAAAAGCATATATTTTAGTGGGTGCAATCGATCCGGAATATGATTTTGCAGAGACTGGTCAAGTATTTAATGCACTTAAAGCAGCGGAAGCCGTCGTTGCGGTTACACCTTTTGTGAGTGAAGCGCTTAAATCTCTTGCAAATATCATTCTACCTGCGGCAGCTTGGGCAGAGAGCTCAGGCAGTTTCGTGAGCTTAGAAGGGCGCTTACAATCATTGCAGGCAGCGAGTATGCCACAAGGGGAAGCGCGTCCCCTTTGGAAGATTCTTCGTGTTTTAGGCAATCAATTTGAATTACCAGGCTTTGGTTATATCAGTTCTGAAGAGGTATTAGCCAAATGGCGTTTGATGCATGAGGCACAATTGGCAGAGCAAAATAATATAAGTGAAGTGTTCACTTTTGATTATCAAGCGATGCCTAAATCAGGCTTGATAGCGATCCCAACAACATCTCTCTATTCGACTGATGCTTACGTTCGTCGTGGTGAAGCATTACAAAAGACGCCTCTTGCAAGTCGTGCGCGGATTGCATTTAACAATAGTAACGATGAAGCGACTGTCATGGCGATTTTAAATCAAGAGAGCCGTTTCACTTCAAGAGTATCAGCAAAAGTAGCGCCTGGTTGTGTTCGAATCCCGACAGAATATGCGGGGCAAACACCATTTTATCAATTTATCAAGGGGGCAAATTAGATGGATATCATCATGGCGATTATTCATTATCCGCTTGTTTGGGCTCTACTTAAAACATTGGCAATTTTCTTACCGATCGTTTTATCTGTAGCGTACTTAACATTTGCAGAACGTAAAATTCTGGGATATATGCATATCCGTTTAGGGCCAAATCGTGTAGGACCTAAAGGTTTGTTACAACCCTTTGCTGACTTAATGAAGATGATCTTCAAAGAATGGATTATTCCTTCAGCTGCGAATAAGGCGATGTTCCTAATCGCCCCATTTGTAGCTGTAACAACTGCTTTTGCAGTATGGGCAGTGATTCCTTTTCAAGATAATTGGATCAGCTCATCAATGGATTCAGGGATTCTTTTTATCCTTGCGATGACCTCTTTAGGGGTCTATTCATCATTGATTGGTGGTTGGGGGTCAAACTCTAAATTTGCCATGTTTGGAGCAATCCGAAGTGCCGCACAAGTGGTCTCTTATGAGCTTGCGATTGGTTTTGCGCTGATTACCGTTGTGATGATTTCAGGGAGCCTTAATCTCTCTGAAATTGTGAAGTCACAATCAGGTAGCTTAGGGTTAGTCAACTGGTACTTTATCCCACTATTACCGATGGCGGTGATCTATTTTATTGCAGGTCTTGCAGAGTTAAATCGTGCGCCATTTGAAGTGACAGAAGGGGAATCAGAGATTGTTGCAGGTTACTTTACTGAGTATTCAGGAACGGGCTTCGTAACATTCTACCTTGCGGAATACACCAATATGATCTTAATGTCGGCATTGATGAGCTTGCTCTTCTTTGGTGGCTGGCTTGCTCCGCTCTCAGGTGTTGAAGCGATTGAGAATATTCCTGTCATTTCATTCTTGGCTCAAGATAGTCTTTTCTGGATGATTTTGAAGATGGCATTCTTCCTCTTCTCAATGGTTTGGGTTCGCGCAACATTCCCGGGTTATCGTTATGACCAGATTATGCGGTTAGGTTGGAAATTCTTTATTCCGATTGCACTTGTATGGATCGCGGTAGTACTCGTGATGTATGGCATCGGTTTAAAACCATGGTTTTAAGAAATAGGGTAGGACTAATCAATGTTTAAATATTTAAAATCATTTTACGAAACGTTTACGCTCAGAGAGTTGCGTAAAGGTTTAGGAATTACCTTTCGTTATTTCTTTAGACCGAAATTTACGATCGAGTATCCGTTTGAAAAAACACCACAATCGAATCGTTTTCGTGGGTTACATGCACTACGCCGTTATCCTAATGGAGAAGAGCGCTGTATTGGTTGTAAATTGTGTGAAGCAGTTTGTCCTGCATTAGCAATTACCATTGATACAGAAGAGCGTGGCGATGGCACCCGTCGAACAACACGTTACGATATTGACCTTTTTAAATGTATCTTCTGTGGTCTATGTGAGCAGGCCTGTCCTGTAGATTCAATCGTGTTGACCCGCGTATTTGAATATCACATGGAAGAGAAAGGGGAAAATATCATCACTAAAGAGACTCTGCTAGCACTCGGCGATAAGTACGAAGTACAGATCGCAGCCGATCGCGCGCTTGACTCTAAATTGTACTAGGGGGAGAAGATGTTATTTAAGATTTTATTTTATATCTTCGCACTTATTACCATCTATTCAGCTATTCGGGTGGTAAGCGCTAAGAATACGATGACATCAGTACTTCACCTAGTTCTGATTTTTGTCATGGTGAGTTGCTGTTGGTTGTTATTACAAGCGGAATTCTTGGCATTAGCCTTAATTATTATCTACTGTGGGGCGGTGATGGTTTTCTTCCTCTTTGCGGTGATGATGCTTGATATTCCTCACGATATGATGAAAAAAGGCTTAGTGAAATATCTGCCGGTTGCGGTATTAGTCGCAATCGTCTTTATTGCTGAGATCTTGGTCGTGACTTTAGGGGGCGATAGCTTTATTACGCAGAACTTTGCACTTGCAGGTGGAGTTGAATCTATTCGTGAAGGGGTAGAGTTAACGAATGCGCAAGAGCTTGGTGTTCTTCTTTACACTGAATATATCTATGCCTTTGAGGCAACAGCACTTATTCTCTTAGTGGCGATGATCGCCGCAATTGCCTTAACGCATCGCGTTGGCCCCCTTCGTCGTAAAGATGTCCCTGTGGGTTGGCAGATTAAAGCGGATCCTACCAAACGTGTACGGATGGTAAAAATGGATTCAGCAGTTTTAGCACCGGCGCCTGTCAAGGAAGAGGACGCTGAAACGGTCACACCAGAGGAGGAAAAGTAATATGAATCTTGTTATTAGTGATTATATTATTCTCTCGACAATTCTATTTGGAATTAGTACGGCGGGAATCTTTATTAATCGTAGAAATTTGATTGTGCTCTTAATGTGCATTGAGTTAATGCTCTTAGCAAGTAGTACTCTCTTTGTGGCGTTCTCACAGTTTTCTGGCGATTTACATGGACAGATCTTTGTCTTCTTTATATTAGCGGTTGCGGCCGCAGAAGCAGCGATTGGTCTTGCGATCTTGGTATTAATATTCAGAAATCGTGGCAATATTAATGTCGATGAAATTACAGAGTTAAGAGGCTAACAATGGAATTTAAATATATTTATCTTTTGATTGTTTTATTGCCTCTGATGGGCTCGGCAATTGCCGGTCTCTTCTGTCGGGTAATTAATCAAAAAGTCGCCCATACTGTGACGATTCTCTTTGTTGCAATCGCAGCTGCGCTTTCGGTCTTTGTATTAATTGAACACATGACAGGACGTGCGCCGATTTTTGATGAGAATCTCTATACTTGGATGAATACCGGTTCATTAAGTGTCGGTGTCGGTTTCATGGTGGATAATCTGACGGCGATGATGATGGTCGTGATTACTTCGGTATCAACGATGGTTCATCTCTACTCAGTGGGATATATGAAAGGGGATCCCGGGTATAACCGCTTCTTCAGCTATATTTCACTTTTCACCTTCTCGATGTTGATGCTCGTGATGTCTAATAACTTCATGCAGCTCTTCTTTGGTTGGGAAGCGGTCGGTTTAGTCTCTTACCTCTTGATTGGTTTCTGGTTTAAAAAGCCAACGGCAACTTATGCCAATATGAAAGCTTTCTTAGTGAACCGCGTTGGGGACTTTGGCTTTATTATCGGGATTGCTTGTGTGGCTTATATGACAAGCTCATTAACCTATACAGATGTATTTTCAAAATTAGATGGCGCGGCAAGCACGATTCACTTCTTAGGCACAGATTGGAATATTATGACCTTTGCGGCGGTATTCCTCTTTATCGGCGCTATGGGTAAATCGGCACAGGTTCCTTTACATGTTTGGTTACCAGATTCAATGGAAGGCCCAACGCCGATTTCTGCGTTAATCCATGCGGCAACGATGGTAACAGCAGGGATCTTTATGGTAGCGAGAATGTCGCCGATCTATGAATTATCAACAACGGCTCTGTCGATGATATTGATTCTAGGTGCGATTACTGCACTCTTTATGGGAATCTTGGGATTATTCCAAACCGATATCAAACGGGTTATCGCTTACTCGACAATCTCACAGCTTGGTTATATGACTGTGGCATTAGGGGCGTCAGCATACTCATTAGCAGCATTCCATTTAACGACACACGCATTCTTTAAAGCGCTTTTATTCTTAGGGGCAGGTTCAGTCATTATCGGTATGAGCCATGTTCAAGATATGCGTTATATGGGTGGACTTCGTAAGAAGATGCCAATTACTTGGATGACCACGTTAATTGGTTCACTTGCACTTGTTGGGATGCCATTCTTCTCGGGTTACTACTCAAAAGAAGGAATTATCTGGTCGCTTGAGCATAGTACGACATTTGGTTCAGGATTTGCCCATTTAGCGCTTGAGATCGGTGTTTTCTTAACCGCACTCTATACCTTTAGAATGTACTTCTTAGTCTTCCATGGTAAAGCGCGTTATACCGTTGATGAGTCTTTAGGACATGATCACCACGGTGATGATGAGAGTGTATTACCGGAAACACCAAAAGAGTCACCTTGGGTTGTCACATTACCGCTTATTTTGCTTGCGATTCCATCGATCATTCTAGGTTGGTATATGGCACCAATGATGTTTGAGAATACATTCCTTGAACACTCTGTCTATATCGATAATATCGTGAATCCTGCCACTGAGTTTATGAAAAATAATTTCCATGGCTCGTGGGAGATGACCAAAGAGGCTTTAACAGCACCAGCGTTCTATCTCACCTTAGCGGGGATTTTAACGGCATGGTATAGCTTCTTAATTCATCCAAAAGTGGCAGCAAAAGGCCGTGAAATACTTGAAAAAGCAGGTATTTACAAAGTATTTGAAAATAAATACTACTTTGATGATGTAAACCAAAAAGTATTTGCCAATGGGGCAGTGGCATTAGGTCGCTTCTTCTGGACGAAAATTGACGATAAGATTATCGATCAAGGAATCGTCTTCGGCGCGGCTCGTGTTGCCTCTGCTGTAGGTGCTGGTATTCGTCGCATTCAAACAGGGTTCATCTACCATATGGCTTTCTTAATGGTAGTTGGTTTATTGGCACTTATGACTTGGGTCGTATTTTTTAACTAGGAATAAACAATGGACACAATGCAAATCTCTTGGTTAAGTTTAGTCATTTGGCTTCCGATTCTCGGCGGACTCATTGTGCTTGCTGTGGGTAATGAGCCCACACGAGCTCGTTGGTTATCGCTAGCCTTTGCTATTCTTGCTTTTATTATTTCGTTACCACTACTATTCCTGTTTAATCCTGATGTCAGTGGCATGCAATTTGTGGAGCAGATGGTATGGAGCAGTGAGCTCGGCATCAGCTACCACTTAGGGGTTGATGGTTTTTCAATGCCCTTTATTGTCTTGACCACTTTCGTAACGATCCTAGTGGTCGTCGCAGGATGGGAAATTATCAAAGATCGGCCTAATCAATATTTTGCCGCTTTCTTAATCCTCGAAGGTTTAATGAACGGGATCTTTGCTTCAGTAGATGGGATTCTTTTCTATGTATTCTTCGAAGCGATGTTAATCCCGATGTTTCTTATTATCGGTGTCTGGGGTGGACCAAACCGTATTACTGCGGCTCTCAAGTTTTTCCTCTATACCTTCTTAGGGTCAATCTTCTTACTGATCGCATTGATCTACCTCTTTCTACAAAGTGGTAGCTTCGATATTATCGGTTTCCAAAATTTAGCATTAGCAGAATCAACTCAGAAATGGCTCTTCCTCGCATTCCTCGCTGGATTTGCGGTGAAAGTGCCGATGTTCCCTGTACATACTTGGTTACCTTCAGCGCACGTTGAAGCACCGACCGGAGGTTCAGTGATTCTAGCAGCGATTACCCTTAAAATCGGGGGCTACGGGTTCGTACGTTTCATGTTACCGATAGCACCTTTGGGCGCGGCTTATTTCTCCTGGTTAATCGTAGGATTAAGCGTGATCGCGATTCTTTATATTGCGCTTGTGGCACTAGTCCAACGTGATATGAAGAAGATGATTGCATACTCCTCTATCTCTCATATGGGCTTTGTAACGTTAGCGTTTATTCTCCCTGTGGCGATGTTAGGCGGGAATGTGCTTGATCCTGAAGCAATGCAGATGGCGCTTCAAGGCGGCATGATGCAGATGATCTCTCATGGTCTTGTATCTGCTGGGATGTTCCTCTGTATTGGTGTGCTTTATGATCGTATCCATTCACGTGAAATTGCCGATTACGGCGGTGTGATTAATAGCATGCCGGTATTTGGTGCCTTCTTTATCTTCTTTACGATGGCAAACTCAGGATTACCAGGGACATCAGGCTTTATTGGTGAGTTCTGGACTATTTTAGCGAGCTTCCACTACTCAGTTTATATCGCGATTCTGATTGCGTTATCATTGATTTTAAGTGCGGCTTACAATCTTTGGTTAACAAAACGTGTGATTTTAGGCGATATCGTCCATGAGCACGTAAGACAGATGAAAGATATCAATGGTAGAGAATGGTTCTTATTGGGTTCATTAGCTGTATTAATCGTATTATTTGGTGTTTGGCCAGATCCTATTGCGAATTTAATGCAATCAACAATTGATGGACTTATTACTCACTTGACAGGTCAATTCTAAAGGAAGTTAAAAATGAAGGAATTAAATCTGACAGATATGCTCGTTGCTCTTCCTGAGATCTTTTTAATGGGTATGATCGTTGTCATCTTGTTATATGAGAGCCTCAATAAGAACTCGAAGCAATCAATACTCTTCACGTTGAGTCTTATCGGGCTCTTCGGTGCAGGTATTATCAGTATCGTTTTATACAATGTCGATGTTACACAAGGTATTGTGATTAGTAACCATTTTTGGTTTGGTGAGATCAACTATAATCCGCTACTACTTGTCTTAAAAGTGGCGATGGTCGTGATAGTTGCTTTCGGTTTAGTCTATAGTTATGGACGTGCCGGTGAGCAAAATATCGTAACAGCCGAGTATTATGCATTAGTATTACTCAGCACATTAGGGATGCTAGTATTAGTCTCTGCGGCAAGCATGCTGATGGTCTATGTTGGCCTTGAGTTGATGTCTCTACCGATGTATGGTCTAGTTGCGCTTAATCGCCGTAACAATAAGAGTACTGAAGCTGCGATGAAATACTTTGTAATGGGAGCTATGTCTTCAGCGATCCTGCTCTTTGGTATGGCGCTACTCTATGGGGCAACAAGCTCTCTACAGTTCGAAGATATTCATGCTGTGATTGCCAATGGCATGACAGATAGTCAATCACGCTTAGTGCTCTTTGCAACCGCATTCCTCATTGTAGGAACGGTCTTCAAACTGGGTGCCGCGCCTTTCCATGGTTGGGTACCTGATGTTTATGAAGGCGCGCCGTTACCAGTTGCCATGTTTATTGGGGCTGCGCCAAAAGTCGCTGCTTTCATGATGGGAGTATGGATTTTATTAGGTGCGGTAGGTGAGCTTTCGGGGCAATGGCAACCATTTATCATCGCAATCTCTATTATCTCATTCATCATCGGTAACTTAGTGGCACTGAAACAAGATAATATTCGCCGGATGCTCGGTTATTCAGCAGTCTCTCATGCGGGTTTTATCTTATTAGGTCTACTAGTTACAGCGGAAAGTGATGCGGCTTTAAGTGCAGGGATCTTCTATGCCATCACCTATGCGATGACCACGACAGCCGCCTTTGGTTTTATGCTATCGGTGAAAGTCAATGGTAAGGAAGTGCAAGCGATTGATGACTTAAAAGGCTTTGCTCGCCAACATGCTTGGTATGCGCTTTTAATGGCAGCAATCATGATCTCTATGGGCGGTATTCCATTCTTCGTTGGTTTCTATGCGAAATTTGTGGTACTCAAAGCCGCCTTTAATGCAGGTTATATCTTTACTGTGATCATTGCGCTGTTAACCTCAGTGATTGGACTTTACTACTACTTACGAGTAGTCAAAGTGATGTTCTTTGATGAAGAAGTGCATGGTCGTGAGCTAACGATTGAAGCGACAGGTTTAAGCCGAGTATTCTTTAATGTGAATGCACTGGCTTTAGTTGTACTAGGTATCGCACCTTCTTTACTTTATGCTTTCCTTTAAGGAGCCGAAGTATTGAAATAGGGAGGATGAATCACCATATCGTTATATAGTGGTATCATCTACTTAGAAAAGAGTTCTGTCAGATACTGCGGTATCGGGAACTCTTTTTTATATATTTACCAAAAATTATCTATGATTTAGTAGTAAAAATAGTGAGGAGATTATGCAAGAGATTACGATAGGCGTTGTATCCATATCCGATAGAGCAAGCCAAGGCATTTATCAAGATGAAGGGATTCCACATCTTAAAGCGTGGCTGACAAAAGCGATTCGCAATCCGATTCGCTTTCATGAGTGTTTAATTGCCGATGAGCAGCCTCTAATTGAGCAAACACTCAAAGATCTAGTGGATAATGAACATTGTGATCTGATTCTCACAACTGGCGGTACAGGACCCACTAAGCGGGATGTAACGCCTGATGCTACATTAGCTGTGGCAGATAAAGAGATGCCGGGATTTGGGGAACAGATGCGGCAAGTGAGCCTTCATTTCGTACCTACAGCGATTCTTTCTCGGCAAGTTGGGGTGATTCGTAAAGAGACGCTGATTGTCAATCTTCCCGGTCGTCCCCGAGCCATTGAAGAGACATTAGCCGGCGTAAAAGATGAAGCAGGGAATATTCTGGTTCAAGGGATCTTCGCCGCGATTCCTTACTGCCTTGATCTGATTGGCGCAGGTTATGTTGAAGTCAATGAAGCGGTGACGAGTGCGTTCCGGCCAAAGAAGAAGTAGAAATTTCGATCGAAAAAGCATTAGAGACAAAAAGTGTTAGATATAAAAAGGGCGTATCCTGTAAGGCATACGCTCAATTTTTGTATTTTTTGTTCTATTTTATGAAATAGATGATGACTATTTGCATCCTACTTCATCAACTACTTTAATACCTTCTCTACATCAGATACTGAAACAGGTGTACCTTTATTACCCCAGCTGGTGCGAATAAAAGTGGCGAGATCAGCGATCTGCTCATCGCTTAATCTATCTGTTGCCATATCTGGCATTTCAAAAACAGTCGGGGCATGAGTCGTTCCATGGGAAATGCTACCTTGGGCAATAATATTAATGGCAGAGATAGGATTGGCATTTTGTAGAGAGGGATTGCCAGCTAATGCAGGGAATACCCCATCATAACCTAATCCCGTCGTTCTATGACAAGCGGCACAGGAGTCGATATAATGGCTCGCACCTCGGGCTGAGTCATCGCCGGAAACCAATTTTTCATGGGTACTTTCATCATAGACAAAGGCGGGATTATCGATCTCTACGGGTGTTAAAGATTTTAGATATTTAGCCATTGCTCTAATATCTTCTTCACTGCCATATTGTAGTGAATTATTAATGACTTCCTCCATACTACCAAAGACTGCATGATGTTTACTACGGCCTGTTGCAAGCAGTTCTGTCAATTCCTCTACACTATAATGGCCAAGCCCAGTATGATTATCGCCTCGTAAATTAATGGGTATCCAACCATCGATCGGCGCACTACCACCGCTTAAATAAGAGTTATCACTTTCACTATAACTTTTCTCATTAATCGCTAATCCTCTAGGTGTATGGCAACTTCCACAATGGCCTAAACCTTGTACTAGATAAGCCCCACGTGCAATTTCAGGATCACTATATTGTCCATCATCGAATGCTTTAGGTGTTTGTGAATAGAGTAAACGCCAAGCGGTCAGAGGCCAACGCATAGAGAGGGGCCAAGTGATACCATTGGCTTTCTCTGCGATATTAAGAGGTTTAACTCCATATAGGAAGTAAGCGTAGAGTGCTTTAATATCCTCCTCTTTTAATACGGCATAATCAGGGAAAGGCATTGCAGGATAGAGGGATTTCCCGTCTTTGCGAATCCCAAAACGAACCGCATTATCAAAATCGCTTAGTGTATAGTCGCCAATTCCTTCAGTTTTATCTGGTGTAATATTCGGCGAATAGAGTGTTCCAATAGGAAGCTCAAATGCAAGGCCGCCAGCAAATGGTTCTTCTGAGTTACTGGTATGACAAGAGGTACAATCTCCAAGTTGTGCTAAATAAGCACCACGCTCAATGAGTGCTGTGCTAGGTTCAACGGACTCTGTCGAAAGTGGGGATGTTGGTCCTTTATAGAAGTTAAGGGCTACAGCACCTATAACGCCAATCCCAATAATCGCGATGAGTGTACGCGAGATAACTGTTTTCGTTTTCATAATATTCCTCGATTTCCTCTAGTTGACTAATGGGCCAGGATTTTTAAGATAACGGGATTTAATCTCGTTAACAGAGTAGTAGGTTAATGCACCAATTAATCCCGTTGGGTTGTAGGCTAAGTTTTGAGGGAAAGCACTTGCACCATAGACAAAGAGATTGGGTACCTCCCAAGATTGCATATATTTATTAACGACACTATTGAGAGGACTATCGCCGGTAATTGCCCCGCCGGTAATATGGGTTGATTGATAATTACGGGTATCCCAGTTACCAGAAACGGGAGAGACAGTATAAGATTCTACATCGTCCATTGCGGCGCATATTTTCTCTAACTGTTTTTTGATATAAGCCCCTTGGCGGTATTCATTCTCTTTCCAATTAAAGGTTATCCGCGCAAGAGGTAGACCATAATGATCTTTATAAGTTGGATCAAGGTCGATATAACTATCACGATAAGACATTACAGAGCCTTCAGCACTTAAACTTAACATTCGTTGATAACCCTCTTTTTTACCCTGCTTCCATCCCTTTCCCCATTTTGGGGTATTAGGGGCTAGAGGTCCTTGTCCAATAGGTCGGCCACCGGTTGTGGTTGCGGAGATATAAGCACCACCAATAAAATTAGGCTCTCTATGATCAAAGTTCAAACCATTACAATCATCAATCACAATACCGGCAGCACCCGCACCGATGAAAGGATTATTGAGTGCGCCTTCTTTGAGGTAGACACTGGCATAAGTGTAATATTGATAAGCAAAGTTTTTCCCGACTAAACCTTCCCCTGTTTGTGGGTTATAAGGTTTGCCAATTTGGGAAACGAGTAGTAATTTCACATTGTGAATTTGGAATGCACAAAGTAGTACTATATCTGCAGGTTGGAAGATCACTTGACCATCACGATCGATATAAGTCACGCCTGTTGCTCGATCTTTAGTATCATTCGTATTAATTTTAATGACTTCGCTCTCGGTACGAAGTTCGAAGTTAGGATTGGGAATCAGTGCCGGTAAAATAGTCGTCTGAGGGCTTGCTTTTGAGTACATATAGCAACCAAAATCTTCACAGAATCCACAATAATTACAAGGCCCTAATCTTACTCCATAAGGATTGGTATAAGGTTCTGAAGCATTAGAGGCTGGAATAGGGAAAGGGTGAAAACCGACTTTTTCAGCCGCTTTTTTAAATTTCCCGCCCTTGAATAATGTTTTCAGAGCCGGTGTTGGATATTCTCCGGAACGAGGAGATTCAAATGGGTTGCCGCCCGGCATAATGCGGCCTTGAATATTTCCAGCAGTCCCTGATGTACCACAGACATTTTCAAAATGGGTAAAGTAAGGCTCAAGCTCCTCATAAGTCACAGGATAATCTTGAATTGTCATATCCTCAGGGATAAAATCTTCGCCATATTTTTGCGCATACATTGAGCGGATCTGCAGATCTTCGGGATAAGCACGCCAAGTCATACCATTCCAATGGAAACCACAACCGCCGACATCAGTGCCTAAGTAGAAAGAACCTAACTGCCGGTAAGGAACGGCAGTATCGCCGAGATTATAGCGAATAGTAACGGTACTATTTTTCATCTTTTGAAAGAGTTTGAAACGTTGAACATGGGCTAACTCATCAGCTACATTAGGATATTTTGCCCCCTCTGCTGTCGATCGATGTTTACCACGCTCAAGCGCAACTACTTTTAATCCTGCATCACTTAATTCTTTTGCCATAATAGAGCCAGTCCAACCAAGGCCTATGACCACAACATCTGTTTTAGGCATCGTTTTATCGGGAATTTGATTTAAAATTGTATTTGTCATCTTTATTTACCTCTTCTTCCAGCAATATCAACAGGGCTATAGGGATAAGGTTTTCCCGATCGTCCGGCATAATCCATAAAATCGGCTCGAGCCCCAGGAAAGCCTACGAGTTTCCAACCGATCATATTTTTATTTCCACCATATTGTGGATCAGAGAGGAAGCCTTCTTCCGTATTACGCCATAAGAGCGCAAAAAAAGTTGCTGAAGAGGAGATACCCTCTAAGGGGATCTTTCCGGCTTCCATCAGTTTCATAACATCTAGTTGTGTGGCCTCATCAAGTTCATGGAATTTTTTTTGATATTGCGCGTTAAGATATTGATTGATTTGTGTGATTGATTGGCGATATAGTTCATTAGGTGGAAACTGCTCTTGATAGCCTAAAGTCGCCGGTACATCGTAGTGGTAAGGACCACTCATATAGAAGAGCTCTCCACGGCCATACTCTGTTTGCATCTGCCGATCTAAAAACTCAGGCACGCCGGCAACAATTGCCCCACCGCCGAGCTCATCTTCAGGAATCAACTGATCTGTGATCGCTTTAATAAATTCCCACTCGTCAGCATTGAAGAATTGGGGTTGATATTCTCCTGTTGTGCCATCATTCTCATGGGCTAATGCCGAGAGTGGTACGAAACAGACAGAAGAGAGTGCCGCGGATGTTTTAAAAAATTTACGGCGTTTGGCGTTATACTCAGGCATTTTGTTGACCTCCATCATAAATGTATATTTGTACTTCATAATACGCCTTCAACTTGTAACTTATTGTTAATAGTTGGTTTTTTTATGTAAATCTTTTGGGTTTTTGAAAGTGAAATAGCAGTTTATTGTCAAAATAGGGTGAAGAAATAATTTTTAATTAAGTTTATTTATATGGCTTTGAAGAATGATTTTATTTTTCTACTAGCAAGGATTTAAAAGTCAACCATTGAGGGAATATTGGGAGATTGATCGCTTGTTTAAATGATTTATCTCGATCGTAAAAGCAAATACCCCAAAGCACCCCAGATACCTAAATAAGAAAAGGATCTTATGAAACGTCTACTCATCAGTTTATTGCTCTTACTACTTATTGTCGGTCTTGGCTTTGCGTACTATTTTCGGGATAGATTATGGTTGATTCCGATGTACTTTGATAAAGGGACAGAATCGCCGATTGAGATGGCAAAACAAGATCCTCATTTTTCGCCGATTGATCTCAAGGAGCGAGCAAGCGAGGCGTATGAATATGCTAAAGCGCATGATTTTGATTTAGAACATGTGATTTTGATCGACTTTGGCCGGCATTCTGGGACTCATCGCTTTTTTGTATGGAGTTTTGCCGAGCAAGCACCGGTGATTGAGAGTTTAGTGGCTCATGGTTATGGTAATAAAGGGTTTGAGAGTAGTAATCAGGAGATTGTCTTTAGCAATATTCCCAATAGTTATACCTCATCTCTTGGCAAATACCGGATTGGGGAACGGGCTTGGAGCAAATGGGGCATTCATGTTCACTATAAATTGCATGGCTTAGAGCCTACTAATGATAAGGCTTTTGAACGTTATATTGTGTTGCACTCATTTGATATGATTCCGGCAGAAGAGCAGTATCCTGCCTATCTTCCTTTAGGTTTTAGCCAAGGTTGTCCGGTAGTAGATGATGAAACCATGCGAAAAGTTGATGCATTACTACAAACTAAGCAGAAGCCTGTTTTATTATGGGCCTATTATCTTGAGTAGCGGCTTAGGAAATGCATAGAGGATTGTAGGGTAAAATGTGTTATTTTTGCCACAATACAATATTGCATGGGGAAGCGCTTTACTAGAGTAATATCGGTTCAAAATAAGCTTATTGAAATGCCGGCGCATCGGCTGATCGAGGCCAAGGAAGCTGTTCTATCCGGCATCTTGCAAGTGTTGTTTAAAATCATTTTTCTTAAACCAAATTGACTATAAAATCCCTGAGATAGTTCGATTAAGTGACATTCGACTCTCTCAGGGATTTTTATTCATTAGTAATGACAGATCAGTACTTTATTGTGATGAGATATGAAATATGTTTTCTGATCCTGAAAGCCTTTTTATGAGAAGAAGTTAATCAGCCAAGTGTGATAGGGGATTGCGACGATATCAATCAGGACGGCACCACTTAATGGTACGATCATCAGGGCTTTGGTAGAGATCACTTTATAGCGCTCACAGACAGAGGTCATATTGGCCATTGCATTCGGCGTTGCGCCAAGTCCATGCCCCATTAACCCTGAACACATCACCGCTGCATCGTAGTTTTTCCCAAGTAGAGGGAAGACGATAAAGATTGTCATCAGTAATAGCGCGAGGACTTGCAATACTAAAATAATCAAGAGCGGTAAAGCAACATCGCTCAGTTCCCAGATTTTAAGCGACATCATTGCCATTGTGAGGAATAAGCCTAAGGAAGCGCCGGAGATCAGGTCAATACTCTTCTCATGAATCGGAATCCATTCGAGGCGGTCATTGAGGTTACGTACCACAACCGCGACTAACATTGCACCAACATAGCTCGGTAACGAGAAGCCTGTTGCTTCCGTGAAAAGAGTAGAGGCCATCCGGCCAATAACCATAATAAAGAGAATGAGGGCTAACATTTTTAAGAAGGCAAATGTATCCACTGTAGTGGAGATCAGCGGATTCTCATGAATCTCCTGGGTAAAGGTGATATCACTATCTGCTTCAATTTTGACGTGATGTTTACGGATAAGGTAGCTCGCCACAGGGCCGCCGAGTAGACTGCCGGCAATGAGGCCGAAAGTTGCGGCAGCTAGGGCTGCAATCGTTGCAGAACTATGGCCTAACTCTTCGGCCATGCTACCAAAGGCAGCTGCACCACCATGACCGCCTGTTAATGAAACAGACCCAGCCATTACGCCAAGTATCGGGTTAGTATCAAGTGCCATGGCAATGCCTATCCCAAAGGTGTTTTGGAAAAAGGCAATAAACCAGCAGATACAGAGATAGATGAGCAGTAATTTTCCGCCTGAGCGAAGAATTTTAAAGCTGCCCCCTAAACCGACTGTGGTAAAGAATGCCACCATGAGATAGCTTTGAATACTGGTATCGAATTGGAAAGAAGCAAGTTCTAGACTTCTGAGTAACCAGATAATTAGACTGATTAAGAACCCCCCGATAACAGGTGCAGGGATACAAAATTTTTGTAACCATTGAATGCGTTTTTTGAGCTCACTACCACCAAGTAGGCAGAGAATTGTAAGAAGTAGTGTGCTGAGCACATCGAATTGTAAAATCATAATCAATGAAACCTCCAAAAGAAACGATAGCGGTCGTAGAAGGTACTATATAGCGCTTATTATTGTCATAAATATATCGTAAAGGGATAATTCATTGCGCTAAGCTTCGACAGACTATCTGATTGAAGGCAGTATTTGTACTACAAAACTGTAATAATTTATAGCAAAAAATAGTGTCAAAAACTGCCAAGTGAGAATTTCAACTTGGCAGCTTGAAGTTAATGATGGGGAGAGTGGATTAGCGGTGGAAGATAATCCTTATCCTATCATCCGTGAGTTTTGCGATTCATGACTCAATCACTCAATCACTTAGTCACTTAATACTATTCAATAGGTATTATAGTTGTACGGCTATCCAGCTATTTAAAAACTAATATCAACACCCATCCAGTAGCGACGGCCATCTAAGTCGCGACCATAATTGACATCGGTAATATGCTTATTAGCAATATTATAGATACCCGCATAGAGATTAACATCACGACTCACTTTATAAGTTCCACCGATATCCATTAATGTGTAGCTATCATATTCAGTACCACGAGCGCCCTGTCTTGACAGCGCCGTCTCTTTACCTCGGAAACTCACTTTTGCCCAAATATTCGCCTGCGGATTGATTTGCCAATCAGCGTGGATATTAAAGAGATGTTCAGGGATACGGTTTAATGGCGCGCCTTGATATTGTCCACTTGTCTGTTTAGTCTTTGTCCAAGTATAACTACCTTTGAGGGTCACAGGATCGATAGGTTTCCACTGCATTGCAAGCTCAATTCCTTTGAGATCTGCAGTATCAATATTCTCATTAGTTTGAATAAAAAAGAATTTCGATCCATTATCTGCGACACAGTCATCGGTGCTACCTGTACTACGACAGAGCTCAATATTTTGCAGTTTATCTTTAAATTTGGTGTAAAAACCTGTGATATCGAAATTGAATTGATCATGAGGCATATAGCTTAGACCAATCTCATAGTTTGTGGATTTTTCAGGTTTGAGATTAGGGTTGCCGATAATAAGCCCATTACTGCGTCCTCCCCCTGTTTGTTGTCCCCAATCAGCAACTGCTTGACGAATTGCCGGTGTTTTATAACCTGTTGAAACACCCCCTTTTAAGGTGAAATCATCATTGATATTCCAAACCCCATAAAGTCTTGGAGAGTAGTGACTTCCATAGTTTTCATCGTGATCATAACGAAGACCGGCGGTAATCGCGAAGTTATCTAGTAACCACCATTCATCTTCAATAAAAAGTGCATGGCTTTTTCGGGAGATCTGTTGAATGTGACTATCGAGTCGATTGTTGTTATCAGAGAGCTTCTCATCAATCAGTTGTCCTCCTAGTGTGACGGTGTGAGCCGCGATAGGAATAATGACATTACCACTTACCTCCTTATTTTTAACAATCATTTTGCGCGTGTAGTTATTATTCTTTTCATAAGCATAGAAGAGTTCGGCCATAATTCCATGCTCAAATTCCCCTAAGTAACGAACAGAGTAGTTGGTGCGTTTATACTTATTTTCACTAGTACTCTCTGTAGATTTCCCTTCGGTCCAGAAACGCTTTTGGAAACCATTACCATACTCAAGTTCAAAAGTATGTCCCGTTACAGGCACAAATGTGAGTTTCCCACCAAAGTTCTCGATCTGACGCTTTGGCTGGCCATTGAGTTTCTCATCTTCTTTACGGTGTGAATATTTACCATAAAGTTGAAGACCAAGCTTTTCGGCGACTAAGGGGCCACTTGCATAGAGCTCAGTATTAAGCCCGTGCCCCGCATCAGAATCATTTTGAATCGTAACATCCGTCCGAATATTCCCCATCCAATGATCGTTCACTTTCTTAGTAATAATGTTAATGACACCGCCCATTGCATCAGAACCGTAGCGAGAAGACATAGGGCCTCGAATGACCTCAATACGTTCAATGGCACCTAATGGCGGGATCCATCCTTGTTCAACACCGCCACCATCGCTATTAGGACGTGTTGCTCTTGAGTTTTGTCGTTTGCCATCTACCATCATTAAAGTATAGGCAGAACCCATCCCTCGAATACTGATATCGGCGTTCGCACCGCCGCCGGTAATCACAACGCCGGGAACATCGGCAATTGCATCAGTCACATCTCTAAATGGCGCTTGAGCTAAATCTTGCTGTGTAACAACAGAGATCGAAGCGGGGGCATCTTTCACGGCTTGCGCAAAGCCTCCGGCTGTTACAACAATTTTAGAGAGATTAATGGTTGGTGCTTCAAGTAATGCGTCTTCTGCAAGCGAGAGATTTTCAGGGACAGATTGAGCATAGCTAATCGTAGATACCGAGAGGATAAGCGCTGGGTAGAGCGCCTTAGTAAATAGGGAACGTTGTAATTGTGTAATATATTGTGATGCTTGATGTGACATAAAGTATTCCTATGGGTGAGATAGAATATGAATGAAGAGATACAACAATAGACTTGGTTCTCAGTAGAGATCTGCCGAAAATGGCTACCTAGATAATTTATGATCAATTAAAGGCCAGCGTTGGTAATGTATCGGGAAGCACTAATAAGAATTTAAGCTATATGTAAATAGCAATTATTCCTATTTAAAAGATATTGTCAAACATAATTTCACAAAAAAGTTATTGCTTGCTATAAGTTTGAGAGAGAAAAGGCGGGTGATAAAGGGCTATAAACCATTGTAGAATCGAGTGAACCGATTAAAACGGGCGCCAATTTTTTGAAAGTATCTGATACGAATTTAATTTATATCAATCATTTTTCAATACTTTCAATGGGATAAAAAATTTTGTGAAAAGAGTATTAATGCAATGAAAATAAGTGCTATATATATATAACAAGGTAGATATAACAAATCTGTTATTAAACCTAAAAGTAGCTTCTTTGATCTTTTCTTATTGTTATCTCTATATTTTTAATCAGTAGTAACAATAAGAACGACAATGACGATAAGAACGATAAGAATAATAAAAACAAAAACGAATAAAGAGACTGTAAAAACAGTAGCAACATCAATATGGTGAAATAGGAGAAATCAGGTGTCCATAGCGGTTTATTGTGTTGGTGATCGAGGGATTACTCTCTCGACGTCAGGGGAGATGAGTTTAGAGAATCAACAAAAGATATGGTGGATAAGCCAAGAGATTGCTCGAGAAAAAAATCCGATGGTGATCGATATCGTGCCTGGAATGAATAATTTAACGCTCTTTTTAAATCCCTATCTCAGTATTGATAAATCTATCTTGATACAACAGTTGCAACAATTATGGCTAGAAGCAGGAAGACTTGATTTAACAACCGCCTTTCGAGGTAAGTTAATTGAGGTTCCTGTGACATATGGCGGTGAGAAAGGGCCTGATCTATTGGAGGTTGCGCAAATTCATCAGATAACGCCGGAAGAGGTAGTTGCACTCCATACTGCGGCAACTTATACCGTCTATTTTGTCGGCTTCATGCCGGGATTTGTCTATTTAGGCGGTTTAGATCCGAAGATCCATACGGATCGCCGGGCCGTTCCGCGCGTGGCCATTCCAGCGGGTAGTGTCGGTATTGGTGGTTCTCAGACGGGCGTATATCCCGGTGAGTCGCCCGGCGGCTGGCAGATTTTAGGGAATACAGAATTGGCTTTCTTCGATTTATCTCGCGAGCAACCTACTCTTTTTATGCCCGGCGATCAGTTACGCTTTGTCGCAAAGGAGATTCTATTATGATGGAAGTATTGAATCCTGGAATTTTGAGCACGATTCAGGATTATGGTCGACTCTCTTATGCACAGATGGGCGTAGGGAAGGCGGGCGCGATTGATGGTGTATCCTTACATCTTGCCAATCGGTTAGTAGGAAATTCGGGTAATACGCCGGCATTAGAGGTGAGTATTGTCACGCCGGTAAAATTTCGGTTTCATCGCGCAACATGGATAGCGGTTACAGGCTCAAATTGTACCATTATGATCGATGGACAGAGTCAAGGTTGGCATGGTTGGCGAACTTATATCCGCCGGGGGCAGATTGTCGAGTTAAAGCCTGCGCATAATTCTGGAATGTATAGTTACCTTGCTGTCGAGGGGGGCTTTGATATCACGCCGGTGATGGGCTCTTGTAGTACCGATATCAAAAATCGAATCGGGGGGCATAAAGGGAATGGTTCTCCTTTAGCCAAAGGGGATCGGTTAAATTTTAAGGATTCCATGTATGCCATTACTCATGCAGTAGGCGTGCGAGCATTTAGTCGAACTTATATTAGCAGTACGATCTGCGTCTTAAAGGGGCCTGAATTTGAACAGTTTGATCAGGATTCTAGAATACGATTTTTCTCGCAGGAGTGGGAGGTAAGTAGTAATAGCAATCGGATGGGCGTTCGCTTAGAGGGGGAAGCCTTAGTGCGAGATCGCCCGGAAGAGATGCGCTCACAAGGTGTATTTGAAGGAGTGATTCAAGTCCCCCCGAATGGTCAGCCGTTAGTGTTAGCCGCAGAATGCCAAAGTACCGGAGGATATCCACGTATTGCAGTCATCCCTCATGCTGAATTGTGGAAGTTAGCCTATTTGCCTGCGCGTAAACGAGTGCAATTTATCTTAATTGACGAGGCAGAAGCGCGGGAAAAACTAGAGATTCAACAGCAATATTTGCGAAATGTGGAATATATTTTGCATCTACCGCAACCCTGTTTTTAGATCTATTATTAGGAGGATATGATGATAAATAACGATAACAATAATGATAACAACAATAATGCCTTGAAGAATGAAAAGCAAAAAGTCGATCTCAATTGTGATTTAGGAGAGAGTTTTGGTGCTTGGAAAATGGGGGATGATGAAGCAATTTTACCCTTAATCAGCTCGGCGAATATCGCTTGTGGTTTTCATGCCGGCGATTTTGATACGATGCGAAAAACGGTGGAGTTAGCACTCGATTATGAGGTGGCGATGGGTGCGCATCCGGGACTCCCTGATCTTCAAGGGTTTGGTCGGCGGAATATGGCCATTACCCCAAAAGAAGCCTATAACATGGTGGTCTATCAGGTTGGCGCACTACAAGGATTTATTCGAGCCTTAGGCGGAAAGCTACACCATGTCAAACCCCATGGCGCACTTTATAACATGGCCGCAACGAATGAATCATTGGCCTTAGCCATTGCCCATGCAATTGCGGATGTTTCTCAAGGGGAGGCGATTCTCTATGGTTTATCGGGAAGCGCACTGATTCGAGCAGGAAGAGAAGTGGGAGTACCGGTCATGAATGAGGTCTTTGCGGATCGCACCTATCAGACAGATGGGACGCTGACTCCTCGTATCGATGCAAATGCGTTAATTACTGATCATAAAGACTCCATTGCGCAAGTATTACAGATGGTGGAATCAAATGCTGTAACAACGGTAACAGGAGAAGTGATCGCTTTAGAGGCAGATACAATCTGCGTGCATGGTGATGGAGCTTCGGCATTGCAATTTGTTGAAGAGATTCGTCAAACCTTTAAAAAGCGGAAGATTCTCATTAGTGCTGATTAAATGGGAAATTTCATTTACATGTTCTATCTAAAAGTTCTACTTACGTGTTCTTTTTGAATCTTCATTGTAACCACTATCATTAATTTATCTTCGTTTTATCAGGCTACCGAGGCTTTTATCTCGATAGCCTCCACTATGCGGTGATTTCAGAATCATAACAATAACGGGGTGGGATCCTCACTCACTGAAATCATCAAAATTACCACTAAAAGTGATCTTATTGATCATGATCTCAAGCAAGCTATTGAGAGAATATAAAAAGCAATTAAAGGAGTCATTTATGGGCAAACCATCTTCTAACAAACCTTACGATATTAATGAACATGCCAAAGCAAGGCGGAGTGCGATTATTGGTGCGGTCTTTCTTATGGGGCTATCCGCCATTGGTCCTGGGTTTTTAACACAAACCACTACATTTACCATGCAGTTAGGGGCCAGTTTTGCCTTTGTCATTCTCTTCTCTATTATTTTAGATTTAGGCGCACAGCTCAATATTTGGCGCATTATTACCGTCTCTAATATGCGCGGGCAAGATATTGCTAATAAAGTGATTCCAGGATTGGGCTATTTTGTCTCGGTGCTTGTGGTGATGGGTGGACTTGCTTTTAATATTGGGAATGTCGCCGGCGCTGGATTGGGGCTTAATGTTTTTACAGGATTATCGGTTGAAGCCGGAGCGATGATCAGTGCCGCTATTGCGATTGCGATCTTTCTCTTTAAGGAAGCCGGGAGGATTATGGATAAGTTTATCCAATTGGCCGGTATTGTGATGATTTTCTTAACGCTCTATATTGTCTTTAAATCGTCACCGCCAGTAGCGGAAGCCGCTTATCGCACCTTCGTACCCGATGCTCCACTTTCTGCCTTAATATTGGCCACTGTGACACTTGTAGGGGGAACTGTGGGGGGCTATATCACCTTTGCCGGCGCGCATCGTCTCTTAGATGCGGGAGTTCATGGGAAGGCTGTTGTTAAAGAGGTCTCAAATGGCTCTTTGATGGGAATTGGTGTCACTGCAATTATGCGTGTGATTCTCTTTTTAGCGGTTTTAGGGGTGATCAGTCAGGGATTCCAATTAGCTGCTGATAATCCTGTGGCTTCTGTCTTTGAACATGCCGCAGGTAGAGTTGGTTATCTCTTCTTTGGTGTGATTATGTGGGCAGCGGCTGTCACATCGGTGATTGGGGCGGCTTATACTTCAGTAACCTTTTTACGGGTCTTTAGTAATAAAGTGGCGAAGAATCAGAACAAATTTATTATCGCCTTTATCTTTATCTCAACCGTAGTCTTTGTCAGTATCGGTCGTCCTGTTGAGATTCTCATTTTTGTGGGCGCGCTCAATGGTTTGATTTTACCACTAACATTAGGCCCTATTCTATTTGCAGCATATCGTAAAGATGTCGTCGGTGATTATAAACATCCTATTTGGCAGACTGTTTTCGGTGCTATTGTTGTTGTAATTATGACAGTTCTAGGAGTACAAACACTCTATCATTATATTGCAGGATAGAATGGTGTTGTCCTTTTAGAATAACGGTGAATAAAGTGATCAGATATTGTTACTGTGAGTCATATGATTATAATAGGGCAATATCTGTTTTTTAACGGAGTTAGAAGGATACGTTCTAAAAGGGTGAATTGAATAGATCAATAGCTTAATTGTATAAAATAGTGGGTTATCAATTGAGGCTAAACCTATTTTAAAAAAGTTCATAAAACGGTAAAAAATTAGGCATAAAAAGTTTTGACTCTCATAAAAAATAGCGTATACTTGTCTTCGTTGGTTGAGACGGCAAACATTTAAACCGGTAAGTAATAAGACTTACAACTTTAAATTTAAAATAGTTAGCTAAATAATCTTGACAACACCAACAGAATTGAATAAAATTTCTCTTCTATTGGGTGCTTAGCTCAGTTGGTAGAGCATCGCCCTTACAAGGCGAGGGTCGGGGGTTCGAACCCCTCAGCACCCACCAAATAGACAAACCTCTTACAGAAATGTAAGAGGTTTTTTATTGTCTGAATTGTTCTCAATAAAGCTGATTCTCGGCGGGAGGGAATAGCTGCAAAACCAGACAAATCCCACGCCCGCAAGTGAGCGATTTTCTGATCTCTCGGTATTAGAGATACCTAATTTGCCGGCACACAATTGTTGCAAGGGCGAGGTCATTCGCTCCGGCGATGTGATCAATTGTCTTAGTTGTTCTAAATAAATCTGAGACTCGGCGGGAGGGAATAGCTGCAAAACCAGACAAATCCCGCGCCCGCAAGTGAGCGATTTTCTAATCTCTCAACACGAGAGCTCCAACTGCCGGCGCACGATTGTGACAAGGGCGAGATCATTCGCCCCGGCGATGTGATCAATTGTCTTAGTTGTTCTAGATAAATCTGAGACTCGGCGGGAGGGAATAGCTGCAAAACCAGACAAATCCCGCGCCCGCGAGAGCGCAATTTTCTAATCTTTCGGTGATTCAACAGTACCGCTCGGCGTATCAAGAGGGTTACGAATCGGTTGATGGTTTTTGAGGAGTGTTTTCTCAAGTAATACTGTATAGAGTGGATGACCACCAAAGAGTTGTGCTGCAATAGTTGCGCCTAGACAGGTAATGAGCATCGGTAAAATAAGCGTGAAACTACTAGTCAACTCTAATACCAATATTGCACCCGTTAAAGGTGCACGAACCGTCGCCGCAAAGAGCGCGCCCATGCCGGCAATGGCAAATACGCCGGCATGTAGTTCATATTGTGGAAAGAAATGAATCGCATAATCGCCAAAAAGCGCCCCAAAGAGCGTTCCGAGTGCTAATAATGGGGAGAAAATCCCGCCGGTAGCGCCGGAGCTAAAGCAGATAATGGAGGTTAAAAAACGTAGCAGAAAGATAATGAGTAACATCTGCAATGTAAAGGAGCCATTACTCCAAGCATGAATGACATTAAATCCTTCCCCTACAAGATCCGGTAGATAAAGAGCAATCACGCCGCAGGAGCCACCAATAATCCCCCCAGTAATAACAAAGCGTAACATACGACCTTTATAAAATGATTCAAAGCGATCTTGTAAAAAGAGAAGAGAGCGATTAAAAGAGAGCCCGACAAGTCCCATCAAAAAGCCTAAGAGCAGGAAGAGCCAAAGTGCCGATAGATCTACATGATCAAAGGTGCCGATATTGAGCAGGGTGCTACTACCATAAATAACGCGGAAAACGATCGTAGCCATAACAGAGCCAATGAGGACCGATTTAAAAGAAATTAAGCCATATTTAAACTCACTTCGCATCTCTTCAATGACAAAGATAATGCCCGCCAGTGGGGCATTAAAGGCGGCGGAAAGGCCTGCAGCGGCACCTGATGCTAGTAGAATGTGGCGATTCTCTCCTTCTTTGAGGCGAAAGATATCGGCAAACATGCCCGCAATATTCGCGCCCATCTGTACGGTTGGCCCTTCACGACCTAATACCATTCCAGAACCGAGTGTACCTAATCCCCCTAAGAATTTTACCGGTAATACTCGCCACCAGCGAACAGGACGCAAATCCTCGAGCGCACCCTCTACTTCCGGAATCCCAGAACCACCCGCTTCCGGCGCAAAGCGTTTGACGATATAGTAAGAGATCATGCTTAAGATCATCGATACAATGAAGATAGCAACGGCGATATAAAGCGGATCTGTGAGATATTGCTCAACTTTGCTGACGCGAATAGTGGAGATGAACTCAACACTAAATTGGAAAGCAACACCGACTAAACCGGCAAATGCACCAATGACTGCAGAGAGTAGGAGGATGTGAAGCGGCGTTTTATCGCTTTTAATCAATTGATCGATAAACTTAAATTTCAAAATAAAATCCTTCAGTAGTGAGGCAGTAACTCGTTTGAAATAACGGTCATTATTATAATCCTTGAGTTCCAATTTCTAACGCAACAGTTAATGTTTCGTCATCTGAGTAGCTTCATATTCCTTGTGAAATAGTTCTGTAATAACTTCGATAGGCGATCTAAAATTAAAGCGTTTTCGAGGTCGACTATTGAGTGATAGCGCTATTTCATCAAGCTCTTCCTGACTATGAATAGAAAGATCTGTCCCTTTGGGCAAGTATTGTCGTATCAAACCATTGATATTCTCATTACTCCCTCTTTGCCAGGGGCTATGGGGATCACAAAAGTAGATAGCAACTCCCGTATTTTGCGTGATCTGAGCATGATAAGCCATTTCTTTCCCTCGATCATAGGTCATTGTTCGTGCAAATGTTAAAGGTACTCGATTGAGTGCTGCGCTAAACCCTATAACGGCAGAGGTTGCGGTTGCATCTTCCATTTTGATTAACATAACATAACCACTAGTGCGCTCAACTAATGTGCCGACAGCTGAAGCGTTGCCTTTTCCTTTGATCAAATCACCTTCCCAATGTCCAGGTGTTAAACGATCTTTAACTTCTGGAGGACGTAAGTGAATACTTACTAAATCAGGAATTTGCCCTCTTCTATCCACAGTTCCTTTTCGGGGTTTTCGTGTGGTACGTCCTTGCCTTAAACATTGGAGTAATTCTTTTTTTAATTGGCCAACGGGTAAAGCATACAAGGCATTGTAGATTGTTTCTTGGCAAACATAGTAACTAGAATTAGCCATCTTTTTAAGTACCCCGGATATTTGTTCAGGAGATAATTTAGCACGTAAACACTGTTCCACAAAACCAAATAAGACCGTTCCTGGCGTTAGTTTTTCATCAGGGGCGCATCTCTTTCTAGCTTGTAAATAGGCGTACTGTGCCTTTGTTGCAGCATAGTGATCTTTATCCTCAACTCTTTTTAACTCTCTGGAAATTGTCGAAGGCGATCGGTTTAGCTCTTTAGCAATGGTTCGAATACTTTTATTAAGTTGTATACCAACTTCAATATTGATCCGTTCATTAAGTGATAATCTTGAATAGTTCATGGCAACATTTTACTCCTTAAGTAAGTGTTGCGCTAGGAATTGGATTCCGCCATCTATAATAAACAATAAAATAATAAAAAATAGATATCGATATTTTAAGTGGATATTTTATTGTAGTTATTATTTTTTATTTAATAAGTTATAGATGTAGTCAATTAGTTAAAGCCAATTAGTTAAAGTCATTTTTGAATTTAATAATGTCATTTATAGTAAATTTGGTTTAAGAAAAAATAGTTTTAAGTAGCTAGTGTGGGATTTTAAAAGTACATCAAATTGTACTCAATAACACTTGCAAGATGCCGGATGGAACAGTTTTCTCGCCTCGATCAGCTGATGCGCCGGCATTTGAATAAACTTATTTTGAACCGATACTACTATAAGAAGTAGGTACAAAAAAAGAGTGGGGAATCAATCCTCACTCTTTTTTCTTTGATCCTATTTAGTCACTCATCTTATCGATTAGTAGATGAATTTTACTTTTATGAATCTTATTTTAATTGTTCCATCACTTCTGCAGCGAAGTCAGATTCAACAATCTCAACACCTTCACCAAGCTCTAAACGAACAAAGCTGTTCACTTTCGCTGATTCAGATTTAAGAAGCTTTTCAACTGTTGTGTCAGGATCTTTAACGAACGCTTGACCTACAAGTGTCACTTCTTCAAGATATTTACGGATACGACCTTCGATCATTTTCTCTTGGATATCTGCAGGGCGTCCTGATTCAGCCGCTTGCGCTGTGAAGATTTCACGCTCTTTATCTAAGATGTCGCTAGGAACGCCAGATGCATCTACGCAAAGGGGTTTCGCTGCTGCGATATGCATTGCGATATCACGTGGAAGTTCTGCGTTTCCGCCTTCAACATCAACGATTGCCGCAATACGAATACCGTGAAGATATGCACCGATGGTGCCTTTTGCTTCGATACCAGCGACGCGACGAACAGTGATGTTCTCACCGATTTTCGCGATGAGGTTTTTACGTGCTTCATCAAGAGAGATACCGTCAACAGTGATATCTGCTAAGTCATCGATGCAAGTTGCACGTTTTTCGAAAGCGATATCTGCCACTTTGTTAGAGAATGCGATAAAGTCTTCGTTTTTAGTGACGAAGTCAGTTTCACAGTTGACTTCTACGATCACGCCGAATTTATCGTCGCTACGTACTAAAAGTGTTCCTTCAGCGGCTGCGCGGTCTGCTTTTTTATCAGCTTTTGCTTGGCCGTTTTTACGCATCAATTCGATTGCGGCTTCAATATCACCATTTGTCTCTGTTAATGCTTTTTTGCATTCCATCATTCCAGAACCTGTACGTTCACGGAGTTCTTTTACCATAGCTGCTGTAATTGCCATTATAAAATACCTTTATCTAATAAAGTTAATCGGAAAAGAGAAGATTGAGCGCTGTTCAAAATTATCAGATTGCAGCGCTCAATGAACCCATTATTCTGCTGCTTGTGCTTCTTCAGCTTTAACTTCAACAACTTCTTCAACGACTGCTTCAACAACTTCTTCAGTAACTTCTTCAGTAACTTCTACAAATTGATCTTTCTCTTGAAGATCTTGAGAGATCAATTGTGCATTTGAACCGCGGCCTTCGATTACAGCATCAGCTGCTGCTGTTGCATAGAGTTGAATTGCGCGGATTGCATCGTCGTTACCAGGAATAACGTAATCGATATTGTCTGGTGAGCTGTTAGTATCTACAACGCCAATTACAGGAATACCCATTTTTCTTGCTTCTGCAACTGCGTTACTTTCGTAGCCTACATCGATGATGAAGATTGCATCAGGAATGTTTGGCATCTCTTTGATACCGCCGAGGCTTTTCTCAAGTTTGTTGAGTTCGCGCTCTAAAAGAATCCCTTCTTTTTTAGTTAAACGCTCAAGAGAACCGTCAGCTTTCATCTCTTCGATTTCACGAAGACGACGAATTGAGTTACGAACAGTTTTGAAGTTAGTAAGCATACCACCTAACCAGCGATGGTTAACGTAAGGCATACCTGCACGTTTAGCTTGTTCTGTGATAATGTCAGAGGCTGCGCGTTTTGTACCTACGAACAATACACGACCATTTTGTGATGCTACTTTAGAGATAAAGTTCATCGCATCATTAAACATCGGAAGGGTTTCTTCTAAGTTAATGATATGAATCTTTGAACGTGAGCCAAAGATATAAGGTTTCATTTTTGGATTCCAAAAACGAGTTTGATGGCCGAAGTGAACGCCCGCTTCGAGCATGTCGCGCATAGAAACTTGTGACATAAATTTTCCTTTTGTAATTTAGGGTTAAGCCTCCAGATCATCCATAAACGTAACTTGTCGAAGTTCCATTGCTGAAATCTACGCAAGCACCCCCGTTTAGGTTTGAAAATCTGTGAGTAATGTAAAATAAAAAATGTAAGTAAGGAATTGATTTCATTTATTTAAAGCGATCTTGAAAATAGGTTTCAATGACAGTTTTAATCAATGCTATCCCCGACTTACTCGTAATGATCTTCTTTAACAGCGATTACCTTATAACTCTCCAAATGATTCAAAACGATTCTTAACATTGGGAAGTAACAGGATCGACTCATTAAAAATGACAAGCCCCGTATTATAGCGCTAACGTGAGATTTTATCTAGGGGCTGTTGAACATTCATAACTTCAGCCAAATATAGGCACAAGCTAAAGCAACGTTGTTTTCATAATGTTGTTTTAGCTTGTCATATCTTGTTGCTATACTTCTAAAATGTTTCAGCCTTGCAAATGCATTCTCCACTAAATGCCGAGTTTTATAAATATGCCAGTCCATATGATTATTATTCGTAAGAGTATTCCTCTTTTTAGGAATAATAGCTTTAGCTCCTTGATTTATAATATCTTCTCTAAAACTCTCAGAATCATAACCTTTATCTGCACTAACGTAATCTGTCGTATTTAAATGAACCCTGCTAAGTAGCTCTGGAGCGACCTTGATATCGTGGGTCGTTCCATCTGTTACGATAAATTCACAGGGATTACCGCAAGCATCTACGATCATATGAATTTTTGAACTATTTCCACCAACACTTTTAGATATTGCTTGAGGATTATCTGCGGTTGCTCCTGTGCTATGCTGGTGAGCTCTAATGTGAGTTGCATCTATAAACAGCCATTCATAGTCAACATCTTGTGATAGTTTTTTAAATAATTTCAAGAGCTTGTTATTTTTAGACCAACGACTAAAAGTTTTAAAAATAGTATTAGGTCGCCCAAATTGCTCAGGAATATCCCTCCAAGGAACACCTGTTCTCATTCTAAATAGAATACCCTCAACGATATTTCTTAAATTTGGTTTGTCATAGATATTCAAATCTAGGAGAATAGGCTTCAGTTTCAGCCATAGTTTATCTGTAAGCATGGTTCGAGACATAGCGAGAGGTAGGTTTTTTTTGACGATAATATTCTACCGCTCGCTTTTTTTATTTTGAACTGCAATGTTCAACAGCCCCTAGCAATTTAAAATAATATTAAGGGGAGGAATAGGGCGTCTTGTGGTATAATTTCGACGATATAATTTAAGACTTAGGATAGAACAATGACTTATAAAAATGATCGTTTTATTCGTGCGCTACTCAAAGAGCCAGTGGATCGTACGCCTGTATGGATGATGCGTCAAGCGGGCCGCTATCTTCCTGAGTATCGTGCTGTTCGGGCAAAAGCAGGGGATTTTATGTCGCTCTGCCGTAATGCCGAGTTTGCCTGTGAAGTAACACTGCAACCGATTGATCGCTTTGGATTTGATGCGGCGATTCTCTTTTCCGATATTTTGACCATTCCCGATGCAATGGGGTTAGAGTTGAGCTTTGTCTCTGGTAAAGGGCCGGTATTTGCTAAGCCTATTGAGTCGGTGGCGGATATCGAAGCGTTACCTAACATCGATGTGAATGATGAGCTTGGCTATGTGATGAATGCCGTTTCAACCATTCGTAAAGCGCTTAAAAATGAAGTACCGTTGATCGGTTTTACCGGTAGCCCTTGGACGCTTGCGACTTATATGATCGAAGGCGGTAGTAGCAAAGATTTCGGTAAAGTGCGTGGCTTTATGTATGAACATCCTGAAGCGATGCATCTACTACTTGATAAATTAGCGGATGTGGTGATCGATTATCTCAATGCGCAGATTCAAAGCGGGGCGGCTGCGGTTCAGATCTTTGATACTTGGGGAGGAATCCTCTCTAAACAGCATTATCAAGCATTCTCGCTTCGTTATATGCAGAAGATTATCAATGGTTTGATCAAAGAGTATGATGGTGCGCCTATTCCTAGTATCGTATTCACTAAAAATGGCGGCATGTGGCTTAAAGAGCAAGCAGTGATTGGGGCAAATGGGCTTGGACTTGATTGGATGACGGATATTAGCGAAGCAAAAGCGCAAGTCGGTCAGCAAGTCGTGCTTCAAGGGAATATGGATCCGGGCGTTCTCTACTCAACACCGAAAGTGGTGCGTGAGCATGTAGGACAAGTCCTTGCGGGATTTGGTCAGGTCGGGAAAAATGAGGGGCATATCTTCAATTTAGGCCACGGTATTCACCCAGGTATTGATCCTGAAAATGTGAAAGCAATGGTGGAAGCCGTTCATGAATTAAGCCCGCAGTACCATACATTAGGTCAGCAAAAAGGGTAATACATGAATAGCTATCCGCCAGAGATTCTCTCTTGTGGAGCGGTGATTGTTCGATGGGATCGTGGGACTTTTCGGTATCTTCTACTGAAATCTTTTAACTTTTGGGATTTCCCTAAAGGGCAAGTAGAGCAGGGAGAAAAACCGCTTGAAACAGCACTTCGGGAAGTCTGGGAAGAGACCACGATCCGAGACCTAATCTTCCCTTGGGGGCAAGATTACTATGAAACAGAACCCTATTTTCGCGGTAGAAAAGTGGCTCGCTACTATTTAGCAGAAACTCGTCGGCGAGGCATTCACCTTCCGATTAATCCGGAAATCGGTCGTCCTGAACATAGCGATTGGGCTTGGTTTACCCGAAGCGAGGCACTCAAACATGTTACACCACGTGTACAGGAAGTGATCTTATGGTCTGATACCTATCTTGCTTATGATCGGCGAGTTGGGCATCAAGACTCCTGATGTTTGTAGCTACAATTCTCATAGGAATTATTATAAAGGGTATTACCCATGAGATTGCAAATGGATATGATGCATAGTAGTTCACCATTTAATAGCATTGAAATATATAGCATTAAATATAGAGATAGAGATAGAGAGGTAAGATGCAACGATTAGAAAAAGTACTCTGTGTCTGTGCAGATGCCGAGTTTAATCATCGTATTGAGGAGACATTCCCCGAGAAGCTCTACTATATCTGTCATAGTTACGAAGAAGCAGTAACCCTCTTGGGCAAAGGTATAGTTCCTGATTTGATTGTCGTCGATCTGGTTCTTTCGGGCAGTAGTGGCCCTGAAACGCTCGAGCAATTACAAAAGCAACTCTCTCCACGCATTATCCCGGGGATTATCACAACGACCAACGATCGACTTGTCCTCTATTCAGAGGCGCGTCCTCCCGCTCTTTTAGGTATTATTAGTAAAAGTGGTGATGAAACCTTTCTCTATGAACGGATCAAAAAACTTTGGGATGAGTATCAAAATAGCATTGAGAACAGTCAAGATCAGTGATTAAGGAGCAATAGTTCATTGTTAATAAATCACCCTCCCTATTATGAGAGAAATGCGCTTGAGCCTTTATTAAAGCTCAAGCGCATTTTAATAAGCTTATTTTGAACCGATCTCACTATAAATCACAGATTCTTGCATCCTGCTAATGTTTCTACTCTGTGAGTGACTATTTCCCCATTAAATCAATCTGATATACTGCAAAGCCGATCGGATCGGTGGTAATGCGATTCACAGGATATTGTGCATTCTCCTTGATATAAGTTTCTGCCTTTTCACTTGGAGATGTTTCAAAGCGGATATCAAGTGGTTGATCACTTTTGATGGGGGTAAATTGCCAATTATTCACCGCTTTACTCGTGACAACTCCTTTCTCTTTCGTCTCTTTAGCAATATAGTTGGCCAGAATAGTACGATTCTCATCAGGGGAGGCAAAGGCCACATGCGCATCGCCTGTGCCGGCAAATTTACCGCCATAAGCTCGGTAATTATTGGTCGCTACTAAGAAAGGTGCTTTAGGATCGATCGGTTTACCATTATAAGTCACCGATTTAACTCTATTGGCATCAGGATTAATCACTTGACAATCGACATCATATTTTGCCGGTTCTGTCACATCAATCTCATAATTAACGCCACTTAGCGTATCGAAATTATAGGTTCTAAAGCCTTCCCAATTGAGTAGATATTGCGGTTCAGGATTGTTAGGATCGATCTGATTAAACATTCCTGCGGAACACTCAAGCCATTCCACAACATCAGCGCCGGTTAATTTCACAACGGCAAGGGTATTAGGGTAGAGATAGAGGTCAGCAGCATTGCGGAAGGTCAAATCCCCTTGTTCAACTTCTACAAAATCGTGCGGGGCATTTTTCCGGCCACCGGCTTTAAAAGGCGCCGCTGCGGACAATACCGGAATATCCTCTAAATCGGGATCTCCTTGAATAAAGTGGTGGGTATAATCTGTCTGTGCATCATTGACGATTTGAACGGTGGGATCACTCTGGATCAGGGCTAGATAGCTATACATATTATCGGATGCTTTTCCTATCTGTTGACCCACAAATTCCCGGGTTTCAGCATGTGGCTCTCTAATTAGAGCCGCTAAATCCTCATCTCGTTCCACAAGCGCTTGGCGACTTGCTTTATCAAAAATAGGGCGTGCCTCCGATTGGGCATCAACGACTTTCCATCTGCCTTCATCATCATTTAAGACAAGATCAACAACCCCTAAATGATCTCCCCATTGACCCGGCATCACAGCAGGAATCCCATTAATCGTTCCCTTCTCGATATCCACGCCGGGAATATCGGCAAATGAGGCGCTTGGGAAAACGCCATGGGAATGCCCAAAGAGAATCGCATCGATTCCGGGTACTTCACTCAGATAGTAGACGGAGTTTTCTGCCATCGCTTTATAGGGCTCTTGTGAGAATCCCGAATGGGGAATGGCGATAATAATATCTGCACCTTCCGCTTTCATCTCCGGCACAAATTTACGGGCGGTTTCGGTGATATCATTCACCGTCACCTTGCCGGTTAAATTGGGCTTATCCCAAATCATAATTTGAGGGGGAACAAAGCCGATATAGCCAATTTTGATATTTTGGGCATTACCATCTCGATCAATGACCGGTGTATCGACGATAATATAAGGGTTGAAGTAATTAAGGCCTGTAGTGGCATCCATCACATTGGCATTCACATAGGGAAACTCAGCGCCGGCAATGGCTTGCTCAAGATAATCAAGCCCAAAGTTAAACTCATGATTTCCGAAGTTCCCCACCGTATAGCCCATGGTATTCATCAAGGTATGTGCCGGATGGGATTCTCCATCATGAATGCCTTTTGCCGCCATATAATCCGCAAGCGGGCTTCCTTGGATCAAATCACCATTATCGACTAAGACGGAATTGGGTGCTTCTTCCTCGGCATTCTTAATGAGTGTCGCCGTGCGTACAAGACCAAATTGCTCGGTTGGCTGATCTTTATAGTAATCAAAATCGAGTAAATTACTGTGGATATCCGTAGTTTCCAATACCCGTAGATCAACAGTTGCCGCTTGAGTGGCTTGTAAATTGAGGGTGACTATTAAGGCTAAAGCCGATAATTTGTAGATTCGCTTCATAATCCATTCTCCTTTGAGTTGATAATCAAAATTAGATTAATAATATATTATATCGATTAATACAATGAATGTTATTGAGTTAGATTATTGTTCAGAATGACTAAGAGAATCGCTCAATAGCGGGATATTATTCCTTGCCGAGAGATTAGAAAATCGCTCAATAGCGGGCGCTCGATTGTTCTGGTTTCACGATCATTCCCTCCCGCCGGGAATAGGCTTTTAATAAAAATGAAAAAATTTCGGAAAGTTTTCCCATATCTCAAAAGTGGGTACTATCTTTATTAATATAAGAAAAGTGATCGCATCGCCGGGGGGAAATATCCTGTTCTTTTACCGATCTCGCGCCGGCAGGTTTGGCATCTTCAATGCCGAGAGATTAGAAAATCGCTCCTCCGCGGGCGCTCGGATCTTCTGGTTTCACGATCATTCCCTCCCGCCGGGAATCGGCTTTTAATAAAAATGAAAAAATTTCAGAAAGTTTTCCCATATCTCAAAAGTGGGTACTATCTTTATTAATATAAGAAAAGTGATCTCATCGCCGGGGGGGAAATATCCCGCTCTTTCAATAATTGCGCGCCGGCAGGTTTGGCATCTTCAATGCCGAGAGATTAGAAAATCGCTCAATAGCGGGCGCTCGGATCTTCTGGTTTCACGATCATTCCCTCCCGCCGGGAATCGGCTTTTAATAAAAATGAAAAAATTTCGGAAAGTTTTCCCATATCTCAAAAGTGGGTACTATCTTTATTAATATAAGAAAAGTGATCGCATCGCCGGGGGGAAATATCCCGCTCTTTCAATAATTGCGCGCCGGCAGGTTTGGCATCTTCAATGCCGAGAGATTAGAAAATCGCTCAATAGCGGGCGCTCGGATCTTCTGGTTTCACGATCATTCCCTCCCGCCGGGAATCGGTTTTTAATGAGAATGAAAAAATTTCGGAAAGTTTTCCCATCTCAAAAGTGGGTACTATCTTTATTAATATAAGAAAAGTGATCGCATCGCCGGGGAGAAATATCCTGTTCTTTTACCGATCCCGCGCCGGCAGATGTGGCATTTCTCAATGCAGAGAGTTTGGTGGAAACTCAATCATGCTAACAATAGTGGCATTTTCAATGCCGAAAATTCATGTCGATTTTTCTCGATTATTTAACGATGTTTTATTGATGTGTCGATTTTTTTGGATTTTTTAAACATATCGAGATGATATGTCGATGGTATAAACATATCTTTAAAACGTGTCGATTTTTTGCATTTTTTTAAACATATTATATTGATCTAGTGATTGCATCTCCCTATACTGTTGAAAAAATGGAGAAGAAGATGATGAATTGGATTGCAGAACAACCTTATAATGAGTTACCACTCCTTCCACCTCAAAAAGAGTTGGAAACAAAAAGTGTCTTAAAAAACTGTATTGCTGCAAGATCTGCTTTAGCAGAGTTGAATCAAGCAGGGAAATTATTACCGAATCAGGGATTGTTGATTAATCTGTTGCCCATTTTAGAAGCGCAAGGAAGCTCCGAGATTGAAAATATTGTGACGACAACGGATAAACTCTTTCAATATTCAGTAGAAGAGGGGAATGCAGATCCTATGACTAAAGAGGCATTAAGTTATCGCCGGGCGCTCTATAATGGGTTTATTTCACTGAATAAGCTTCCCTTATCTAGTCGTACAGCCATGGATATATGTAGTACGCTCAAGGGAAGAGAGATGGATATTCGTAAACAGTTGGGAACGGCCTTACGTAATAGTACAACTGGTGAAGTGGTCTATACACCGCCTGCGGGAGAAGAGATTATTCGTGCTTTGCTCAAAAATTGGGAGGATTTTCTCCATGCTGATGATGAGCTTGATCCTTTAGTTAAGTTAGCGGTTCTCCATTATCAATTTGAAGCGATTCATCCCTTTATCGATGGAAATGGTCGAACAGGGAGAATTCTGAATATTCTCTATTTGATTGAGAAAGAACTATTAACCTTGCCGATACTCTATTTAAGTCGTTATATCGTAATGAATAAGCAAAAATATTATCAATTACTTTTGCAAGTAACATCCAATCATCAGTGGGAAGAGTGGATTCTTTTTATGCTCAAAGCTGTTGAAGAAACATCGATATGGACGAAAAATAAGATAGAAGCGATTACGGTATTAATGGAAGAAACCGTACAACATATCAAAGAAGAAGCTCCTAAAGTATATAGCTATGAGCTAGTGAACCTTCTTTTTGAACAGCCCTATTGCCGTATTACTAACTTAGTAGAGAAAAATATTGCTCAGAGGCAAACAGCTTCTAACTATTTACAAAAATTATGTGATATTGGTGTCTTGACGGAATATATGGAAGGACGAGAAAAGCTATTTATTAATGGTAAATTACTGGACTTAATGCGACAGTAATTGCTGACTATTTGCAAGCATTCCCTCCCGCCGGGAATCGGCTTTGGTTTGTATGGAATCAGTTTGTTCCATAAGAAAATTGATCGCATCGCCGGGGAGAAATATCCTGTTCTTTTACCGATCTCGCGCCGGCAGATGTGGCATTTCTCAATGCAGAGAGTTTGGTGGAAACTCAATCATGCTAACAATAGTGGCATTTTCAATGCCGAAAATTCATGTCGATTTTTCTCGATTATTTAGCGATGTTTTATTGATGTGTCGATTTTTTTGGATTTTTTAAACATATCGAGATGATATGTCGATGGTATAAACATATCTTTAAAACGTGTCGATTTTTTGCATTTTTTTAAACATATTGTGTTTGCTTATACCGTTGAACAATTGTGAAATTTTTCACCCGCGGGCGCTCGGATCTTCTGGTTTCACGATCATTCCCTCCCGCCGGGAATCGGCTTTTAATAAGAATGAAAAAATTTCAGAAAGTTTTCCCACATTCTAAAAGTGAATGCTATCTTTATGGTTATAGTTAATTCATAAGAGGATTTATCCCATCGCCGGGGGGAATGATCTCGCTCTTTTACTGATCGTGCGCCGGGAAATCTCTTAAATCTCGGGATCTGTTCTATTGCCGAGAGATTAAAAAATCGCTCACTCGCGGGCGCGGGATTTGTCTGGAATTGCAAACATTCCCTCCCGCCGGGAATTAGCTTCTATAGAACGACTAAGAGAATTAATCGCATCGCCGGGGGGAAATATCCCGCTTTTTTACCAATCGTGCGCCGGCAAGTTGTGGCATTTCTCAATACCTAGGAGTTTTGCTGCGGAATCTTCCCCTTTGAGGAGCTGTTCGGTATTGCCATCGTACGCAATGGTACCATCGTGGATAACAAGTGTTCTGGGCGCGATTTGGTGGGCATCTTCGATATTGTGCGATACCATCACTAAAGTTATATTATGCGCGTGGCAGATCTCATCTAAGAGCTGTAACATTTCGTGCCGAAGCGCAGGATCAAGGGCGGAGAAAGGCTCATCAAGAAGTAGAATCGGTTGCCGGCGGATAAAGCAGCGGGCAAGGGCGGCGCGTTGTCGTTGGCCACCGGAGAGGGTATTAGGATAGCGGTTGAGAAGGTCTTGTAATCCCACTTGCTCGGCAATTTGCCTGACTTTTGCAATCTCATCGGGCTTGAGATGTAGTGTCGGGCGTAATCCTAAACCGATATTTTGCAGAACGGTCAAATGGGCAAAGAGATTATTCTCCTGAAATAGCATAGATACCGGACGCTTTGCCGGCGGAAGCTTAGTCACATCTTTGCCGGCAAGGATTATCTCCCCTTGTTGCGGAACGTGAAAACCACTGATTAAACTCAATAGCGTACTTTTCCCCGCGCCACTTGGCCCCATAATTGCCACTCGCTCCCCTTGTTCAATGGCACATTGAAACAGCATCGATTGCGTCTTGTCATTAACGCTAGGATGAAAGAGAACATTATTGAGCCGAATCATAATCTTTTCCTGAGAGTTGTTCGAGTAAGCTAAAAAGGATAAAGCAGAGGAATAGTAGTAACATTGCCGTTACCGCTCCATCATTGGTACGATATGCCCCTAATTGCTGATAGAGATAGTAGGGTAATGTGCGAAAATCCTCATTGCCAAAGAGCGCCACTACGCCAAAATCGCCAATGGAGATCACCGAAGCAAAAGCAAGGGCTTGAGCAATGGGCTTTTTGAGGGCTTTCAGTTCAACGATCCATAACCGGCGAACGCCTTGAATATTGAGAGATTGGCAGAGGGGATTGTAGCGCTCCGCAAGATCTCTCATCGGATTATCGAGGGTTTTCAGCGCATAAGGAATCGCTAGGAGTGCATTCGCCACAATCACTACAGGATAAGGGGATTGGGGAATGCCGATCGTCTCATTAAAGAGAATAAAGAAACCTGTTGCTAATACAATACCCGGCATCGCTAAAATTAACAGGCCACTGAGCTCTAAAGTCTGTCCCCACCGTTCATTCCCCCGAAGTCGAAGCTCCCGACTACTCCAGAGAATCATCATCGTGAGTGTCACCGAGAGAAGCCCGGCACACAGCGCAATAATCAGCGAGGTGGAAGCCGCTTGCCACAGTGCTGATTGTTGCAGTACGGCAAGAATGCGCCCATTCAATCCATCAATAATAATGGCAATGAGCGGTGGCAGGAGTAGTAAAAGCGCTAAGAGAATAATCAGCGTATCTCGAATCTGCCGAAAATGATTATCTGCCGGATCGAACCAACGCCGTGCTTGTGTGGTGCCAATGGCAAAGGCGCTATTGATGCGTTGGCTAAGTAGGACTAAACCGATACAGAAAAAGAGTTGAATAAGGGCTAAAATCGCCGCTCTACCGGGATCAAAATCATAATTGAGCGCTTGATAAATCGCTAACTCAATTGTGGTTGCTTTCGGTCCACCTCCAAGGGCTAACACTGTGGCAAAGCTCGCAAAGCAGAGCATAAAGATCAGTGCCGCAGTAGGTAATAATTGCCGGCGCAGATAGGGCCACTCTACAATGCGAAATTGTTGCCATTCATTAAAGCCTAATTGCGCTGCAATCTGCCGCTGTTCTACAGAAATACTCTCAAGCGCTTGTAGTAACATTCGAGCGGCAAGGGGGAGATTGAAAAAGACATGAGCGAGCAGAATCCCTTGTAAACCATAAGGTGAGAAGCGATATTCAAGCCCTATCATCTCCAATAGCATCGCAAGCCAACCACTTTTACCATAGATCGAGAGAATGCCAAATACGGCCACTAAGACCGGTAAGACTAACGTCATTGCACAGAGACGAAGAAGCAGGGTTCTCCCGGGGAAACGCCGGCGATAGAGTGCTCTAGCGAGTAAAATAGCGGGGATCACAGAGAGTAGGGCAGAGAGAAAGGCTTGATAAAAGGTAAAGCCAATCACGTGCCAGAGATAGTGATCATGCCAAATAGCGCTCAAGGAAATAGATGGCGCAAAGCACCAGAGCGCACCAAAGGCGAGGAGCGCAACGGTAATGAGTAATAGCGCCGCTACAATGCCCGGCCACAGAGAGAGAGAACTCTTTGGCCGATGAGCCTGATCTTGCAAAGCCGATTGACGGTGATGATGGGGTAGGGAATACATCAATGAGAGATCCTCATTCAAGTCAATTATTGACTCACCGCCGATTGCCATAAACGAATCCAATGTTGTCGCTCTTTCTCCACTTCTTCAGCACTAAAGAGCAACGCTTTGCTTGGAATCGGCAGCGCTTTGTAGACTTCCGGTAATGGAATATCAATCACAGGATACATCCAATTGGTAGTCGGGAGCGTCTCTTGAAATGCCGGCGTTAACATAAATTGCAGGAATTGATCGGCTAATGCTTCATTTTGGCTTGTAGCCAACTTCGCTGCGACTTCTACCTGTAGATAGTGCCCTTCATCGAAGATTGCTGCCGCATAGCTGTCATCTTTATCATAGAGCATCTGATAGCCCGGCGATGTGGTATAACTCAAGACAAAATCACTTTCATCCTTGAGAAAGAGGCCATAAGATTCGCTCCAACCTTTGGTGACGGTCAGCGTCTTTTTCGCCATCTTTTGCCAAGCGGCTGTACTCTCATCTCCATAGAGTTTCTCCATCCAAAACAGTAATCCCAATCCTGGCGTACTAGTCCGAGGATCTTGATAGATAATACTCCAAGATTTACTACTATCGAGGAGTGCATTCATACTTGTGGGCGGATTTTGGATCTTCTCTTTATTATAGATAAAGGCAAAATAGCCATAATCGTAAGGAATAAATGTCTGATGATCCCATTCAATCGGCAGTTTGAGTTTTGAGGTATCCACATTGGCCGGAGCAAATAGCCCCGTCTCTTCCGCCGCTGCAATCAGATTATTATCAAGACCAAGGATAATATCCGCTTTACTCTTTTTACCTTCCATCCGTAGGCGATTGAGTAGGGCAACGCCATCACCGAGAGAGACTAATTTCAGCTCACAATCGCACTCTTTTTCAAAGCGCTCCTTAATCAGTGGCCCCGGCCCCCATTCTGCGGCAAAGGAATCATAAGTGTAGACGGTGAGTATCGGTTTCTCTGCCAAGGCGAACGTGGTCACGCAGGTTAAAATCATAGAAGTGGCAAGGAGAATTCGCCCAATCGGTTGAGCAATCGATCGAGATAAGCGTTGAAATATGGAAGAATCAGTTTTATGCGTCATAATAGCTCCTGTGTAATGCGTCACAGGATCTGAGGGAGATCGCCCTCGTGGCCATCTGCTCTCAAATCCCTACGCCGGTATTGTCCGGATCAGGTTCGACGGGTGAAATCTCAGCCCTTTAAAGATCAGATCATCCTAATCATCCCTAAATGGCACCCCGTTGAGATAGCCCTCATTGTAGAGATTTTCAAGAGCTCTGTAAACTTGTGTCATAAAAGGGGATGTTTGATGGTTGTCACTAAGTAAATCTATCCCATCGCCGGAGCGAAGTATCCCGCTCTTTTACCAATCGTGCGCCGGCAGATTGGACATCTTTAATGCCGGGAGTTAAGCGGAAATTCTATCTATGCCGGCAATAGTGGTATTTCTCAATGCAGAGAAAATAGTTTGAGAAGTTGAGAAACTGCTCACCCGCGGGCGCGGGATTTGTCTGGAATTGCAAGCATTCCCTCCCGCCGGGAATCGGCTTTTAATAAGAATGAAAAAATTTCAGAAAGTTTTCCCACATCTGAAAAGTTAGAACTATCTTTATTGATATAAGACAATCCCTCCCATCGCCGGAGCGAAGTATACCGTTCTTCCATCAATCGCGTGCCGGCAGGTTGGGCATCTTCAATGCAGGATAATAAATAGATCGTTCATCTGTGTCGAGCATTGCCGAGAGTTAAGCGGACATTCTATCTATGCTGAAATATAATGATATCTCTCAATGTTGAGAAAATAGTTTGAGAAGTTGAGAAACTACTCACCCGCGGGCGCGGGATTTGTCTGGAATTGCAAGCATTCCCTCCTGCCGGGAATTAGATTTGATTTGAGATTACTAAGAAAACTCCTCCCATCGCCGGGGGATAGTATATTTTTATAATTTTGATATGGACTCATACTATCAGTCCAGATTATTTATCTGGATCTGCTTTTTTATTATTTTCATGATTGAATAATAAACTTTTTAATCCCATGACAATTGGAAGACTTAAAAAGGCAATGCTAACAGTGGGGTGAGCATCACTCCAAATACTGATTAGAGAAGCCGCTATTAAGCCCCAAACTAACCATGTGCCTCTTTTATTGGATTTTTCGGCTAAATTGAGCGATCTAGACACTCGGTCGATTTCAGAATCTGTTAGTGCTTTTTCAATTTGCATAGTATGTTCTCTTTATATTATTGACATTTCAATAATCTTTGTTGCCACACCAGGCACAATTTTTTCATACTCTTCTAATAAAGCGGGGGGAGGTAATGGGCCTGAAAAGAGCTGGCTTTTAATTTGCAGCGTTTCTTTTATTTTTTCTTCTTTAATTTTTCAGGAAGATCACTATTTGCAATTTGGGTAATCCTTTCTACTTCATCAGAAATTAAATCTTTCTCTGGTTCAGTTGAACAGGACGTTTCTATATCATTTTGTTTATCATCTTTTGATAGATCTTTTGTTATCACGGTCATCCCCATAACGCGCTAATACCTCAGCTGTGGCCTGAGAGATATCTTCGGCTACAATTTGCATATCTTCTTCAGCGCTTCTTAATTTAACTTTAGCTGGCTGAATAGATGATAAGTAATCCGTACAGTGACTTGAAATAGTAGGTATATCTGGAAAACTTATCATGTTATTAGACCAGTTCAAAATTCTATGACTCAGCTTTCTCATGAGTAAACTCCTTTTTAGTTATCACAGTAACTATGATGATTGTGTAATCCTCCCCTTTTTAGGGCTATTTAAAAGTAGAAGGTTTCTCTTGGTTTATTAAAGTTGACACGGTGGCACAGATCCAATGGCTGAATGGGGTCTTTCATTATTATAACTCCATAGCCATTTAGTGGAGTAAATTTGTGCTTCATTGATTGTTCCAAACAGATAATTCGATAGTAACTCCTCTCTTACGGTGCGGTTAAATCGCTCAATATAAGCATTTTGTGTGGGTTTCCCCGGTTGAGTATAGATCAGAGTGATCTTCTTTGAATTAGCCCAATCAATTAATTTCTGGCTAATATATTCAGGGCCATTATCACATCGAATCGCTGCAGGCTTTCCTCTCCATTCAATAATTCTCTCTAAGGAGCGAATCACTTTTTCTGTCGGTAAACTAAAATCAATATCCACGCAAAGACCTTCTCGATTATAATCATCAATCACATTAAAAGTTCGGAAATAACGTCCATTTTGCAAGCTGTCAGACATAAAATCCATCGACCATATTTGATTAATATCTGTCGCTAATCCCAATGCTTCGGGGCAATTTCTGATGATTCGTTTTTTAGGTTTAATTCTGAGATTAAGCTCTAATTCCCGATAAACTCTTAAAACTCGTTTATGATTCCATCGGAACTTTTGAATATTTCTCAAATAATCAAAACATAAACCAAAACCCCAACGCTTATGAGCTTTAGTTAACTTCAGTAACCAAGTTTCAATGAGTCTGTTTTCGGAAGAGGCTTTGGCCTGATAGTGAAAAGCCGTTTTGCTAATCCCAAATATCTCACAAACCAAACGAATGGAGATATCTTGAGTCTTTAAAACAGCTTTAGCCATCTCTTTTCGTTGAGATGGCTTTACCACTTTCCCTCTAAAGCTTCTTGGCGGATACGGGACTTTAAACATTCTTCAGCATACATTTTTTTGAGCCTTGCATTCTCAGCTTCTAGCTCTTTTAAGCGAGTAATCATCGAGGCATCCATACCACCATATTTTGAACGCCACTTATAAAATGTCGCCGAACTAATCCCATGCTCTCGACATAAATCGGTCACTTTCACGCCTGATTCATTCTGCTTTAAGATTGACATGATTTGTGTGTCTGTGAATTTTGATTTTTTCATAGTTAATTTCTCCTAAGTAAATAATACGAGAAAATTCTACTTATAGTCGGTATTATTTTTAGGGAGGATTACAATTGCATATGTTTTAAGTATATACTTTATTGTTATATTCCCCAACTATCTACATAGTAGGTTTAATTCTATAACAGTAAGCTAGATAACTTTTTAAACTTCATGAGTAATTACCTTAAGCTTAGGTGTTCTTTTTTGATTGTGGGAAATAACACTTAAAAGATTAAAAAGATCTTTTATCCTCGGGATCTCTCTGGAGTTGCACACATTCCCTCCCGCCGGGAATCGACTTTTAATAAGAATGAAAAAATTTCAGAAAGTTTTCCCACATCTGAAAAGTTAGAACTATCTTTATTGATATAAGACAATCCCTCCCATCGCCGGAGCGAAGTATCCCGCTCTTTTACCAATCGTGCGCCGGCAGATTGGGTATCTTCAATGCAGGATAATAAATAGATCGTTCATCTGTGTCGAGCATTGCCGAGAGTTAAGCGGAAATTCTATCTATGCCGGCAATAGTGGTATTTCTCAATGCCGAGAAAATAGTTTGAGAAGTTGAGAGGCTACCCACCCGCGGGCGCGGGATCTCTCTGGAGTTGCAAGCATTCCCTCCCGCCGGGAATCGGCTTTTAATAAGAATGAAAAAATTTCTGAAATTATCCCCGTAATAACCGGTAAGCGCTATGTTTATGGTATTAGAGATATCTGTCTATGTCGAAAATAAGAAATGGCTAATTAATAATGACTCAATGAGTATTAAAATATAGGTTGAAGGCTATATTTTAAGCGAGTAAAATGATTTTAAGGAAAACAACTATTTGCTTTATCCATTGATCAATCTATTGACGATGATAGATAGACATCTCTAGGTTTTTGAAAATAAAAATAGAGCCGAGGATAAAGGGATCAGTAGATATGAATTGGGATGTTTACTTTTCAGAAAGGTTTGAAAAATGGTTGTTACAACAAGATATTAAGATTCAAGAAGATATTATGGCCTATATAGGATTGTTAGAAAAAAGAGGTCCACAGCTATCAAGACCTTATGCAGATACCATTCAAGGATCACAATTTCCTAATATGAAAGAACTTCGAGTGCAATCGCAGGGGAATCCTTATCGATTATTTTTTGCATTTAATCCACAGCGAGAAGCTATTATATTGATAGCTGATAATAAAAAGGGATGGAAAGATCAGGATTTTTATAAAAAGTGGGTTCCGATTGCAGATCAACTATTTGCCACAGAGCTTGATGAAAATTAAGAGTGATATATATCATCCAATTAATAGAATCAAGGAATGGAGTATCAAAATGAAATCAGATTTAAAAAAATCTAAAAAGAGAATCTCTTCTAAAGAATTTACGCAGAAATATATGTCTAAAGAGAGCCAAGATCGTATTCAAGCACTAACAGATCAACTAGATTTGGAATATAGTCTTATGTTGATTAGAAAAGAACTCAATAAAACTCAGAAAGAGATTGCTGAGATATTGGGGATATCACAACCGACGCTTTCAGGTATTGAAAATGTTACTCAAGATATCAAGCTCTCAACAATGAAAAAATATATTGAAGCATTAGGTGGTTCTATGAGTATCAATATTAATCTACCTACGGGTAAAACTGTCTCTATCAACGTATAGATTATTTTATTCGAAGCAATTAAGACAATCCATCTCATCGCCGGAGCGAAGTATCCTGCTCTTTTACCAATCGTGCGCCGGCAGGTTGGGTATCTTTAATGCCGGGAGATTAGTTTGAGAAGTTGAGAAACGGCTCATCCGCGGGATCTGTTCTATTGCCGAGAGATTGAAAATCACTCACCTGCGGGCGCTCGAATCTTCTGGATTTGCAAGCATTCCCTCCCGCCGGGAATCAGATTTGATTTGAGATAAAAATTTCAGAAAGTTTTCCCACATCTGAAAAGTTAGAACTATCTTTATTGATATAAGACAATCCCTCCCATCGCCGGAGCGAAGTATCCCGCTCTTTTACCAATCGTGCGCCGGCAGATTGGACATCTTCAATGCCGGGAGTTAAGCGGAAATTCTATCTATGTCGGCAATAGTGGTATTTCTCAATGCCGAGAAAATAGTTTGAGAAGTTGAGAAACTACTCACCTGCGGGCGCTCGAATCTTCTGGATTTGCAAGCATTCCCTCCCGCCGGGAATCACTAAGAAAGATTAATTGTCTTTAATGTTAAGCCACCTTACAATACAGATAGTTGTTGTAGAAAAGATCAACATTAGTTTATAAGAGAGGTGTCAATATGAAAAATACCATCAATCGTCAAGAGTATCCTTTCTTAGATTTAATTTTATGGGATACGACTAAACAGGAATTTACGCCTGAAGAGATCTTCTATTTTTGTGAAAAAAGATACCAATATTTTGATGAAAAAAATCTCTCTCATAAAGAGCTAGCACTTTTACAACAATTGATAGATGTAGTAGGAAAAGGTATTTTTCTTCATGCTTAAAAAAATAGAGCGCCGCCATCATCAAATTATTTATAAAGCCCTAGAGCGATTTAATTCTGAATTTTTAAGTCAAAATACAATTTTATTTGGTGGTGGAACTAGAATTGCTTTGGAGTTAAACGAGTATCGAGAATCTGTAGATATTGATTTTATCTGTCCAAATAAGGATTCTTATAGAGCAGTTAGAAGTGAAGTCACAAATCAATCTCTAGGGAATTTAGTCTTGGAAGATTTTGATTATCCAAGAGATATTCGGGCAGATCGAGATGCTGTAAGAGCGGTTGTTAATATAGAAAATACGTTAATAAAATTAGAATTTGTATCTTTTGCAGATTATGAGTTAACGAGATCTAAGGGACATTTTTTTAATGTTCCTTATTTAGATCAGAAATCCTGTTATGTCAATAAACTACTTGCGAATGCAGATAGATATACGGAATATAAAGATATATTAGATTTGATCGTGATGTTTCATTTTTGGGGAGCAATACCTGAGGAGAGCTGGCGGATTGCAGCTCAGCATTACTCATATCAAGTTATTTTTTATGGGTTAGAAAAAGCTTTATTGAATAAGTCTCATTATTTAGAAAAAGCTACTGAGTATTCAATGAGTCATCAAATTAAGGCAATCTTAATGAGTCGATTGGTGCCCAATTTCGCAAACTATATCATTCAAGAAAAGCACAATAGATTATCTGTTTAATATAAAATTCATTTGTGAATTAGATATGATTTATAACAACTAAGAAAATTAACCGCATCTCCGGAGCGAAGTATCCCGTTCTTCCAGCAATCGCGCGCCGGGAGATTAGTTTGAGAAGTTGAGAGACTACTCATCCGCGGGCGCTCGAATCTTCTGGATTCACAAACATTCCCTCCCGCCGGGAATCCGCTTTCAATCAGTATCAAAATCCTTACGCCGCTCTGAAGAGATAGAGCCGGCTCTCTTTGGTTTTCATCTCTCTTGCTTCTTTAAGCGGTAAGAGGCTTGCGGCTTGTAAGAGGAGCTTGTGGGGCATCTCTAGGGAGAGGGATGTTAAATGTTCTGTGAGTGAATGACCTTGGAGAAGGCTGAAGATTTCAGGATAGAGATTGTGATGAAAGGGCGGGTCAAGGAAGAGGTGCGAGCGTAAACCCTCTTCTTTAATAGCGGTTAAATAGGCTTTCATCTCAGGATGGAGCGGATCTTGTTTGAGAAACTCTAAAGCACTCATTGGGAGCAGGGTATAACGCGATTCTGGAACCTTGAGCGCATTAAGATTCGCTTGTAGTTGCCGGTAGACAGCCGGATCTTTTTCGATAAAGATCGCCTTTTTCGCACCTCGAGAGAGCGCTTCAATCCCTAAAGCGCCGCTGCCGGCAAAGGCATCAATAACGATTGCGCCGGGGATGGTGAGCTGTAACCAATTAAAGAGGGTTTCGCGCACCCGCGAAGCAGTCGGGCGTAAGCCATCCGCATCAATCACATTGATTTTACGAGAACGATATTCCCCACCAATAATTTGAATAGCGTGAGCGGCGGATTTCCCTTGGGCGCGTTTCATAATATGAGTGATCTCCTACGAGTGCGTTTTGATATCTGATACTATTTCTGAAGCTACGGCTTCAATGGCTTCCTTGGTCTCTTCATCTTCTTTCATAATCGAGATTTCCTCAACCATTGTCGGTGCAATAGTGACTTCGGCATTTGGATCTAATGTGGGCAGAATATGTGCTCGAATCCAACTTTCGGTGACTTTCGCAAGCTCGCCGGTAGAGAGCTCTTTCGATTCAATCGGCTCACCAATCACGATCGTGATCATTCCCGGCTCTTTGATAAAACGGCCTTTCGGTGCCGCTAAACCGGAGTTAATCGCTATCGGCAATACCGGCGCTTCTAACTGCTTCGCCACAATAAAGGCCCCTTTCTTAAAAGGTTCCTCTTTGCCAAAAGGTACGCGCGTTCCTTCCGGGAAGATAATCACCGAGCGACCCTCATTAAAGCGCTCTTTTGCTTGAGCCGAGATCTGTTTAAGGGCATTTTTCCCATCCTTACGATTAATCGCAATCGGCTTAGCCTTCGCTAATCCCCAACCAAAGAAAGGGATATAGAGAAGCTCCTTTTTGAGGACAAAGGAATGGGGCGGTAGAATCACCGTATAGATGAGCGTTTCTAAGGCTGATTGATGATTAGAGATGATAAAATGAGGGCGATCTTTGAGTTTGTTGAGATGCTCTTGCCCGACAACCCGATAATGCACGCCGGCACCGATTCGCATCCAACCAATGAGGATACTCGACCAGATAATAGTCACCCGGCGAAACCACGAACCCCAAAAGAAGATCGTACAGAGCATCATAATGGGCGTAATCACCAGATAGATAAAGAGATAACCGATAAAGGTAATAAGGGAACGTATCCAAGTCACCATATGTATTGATTCCTATGAAAAGTGCTTAATCGAGAGATCGATAGTAGGGTATATGGGGTAAATTAGTCACTAATGCAGTCACTGATGCAGTCGCTGTAGTATCGTCACAAATTCGGCTAATGAAGCAAAGCAAGGGATCGTGTTCTCGTGATTGCCATCATTTTCGAGACCATTATTACTATGATGTTGAGGTGTTTCTACCAATGCTTGCTGTAGCTTTCGTTCTGTCTCTGCGCCATTCCCAGTGCGCACTAAAACAGGGCGAATGCCTGCCCGTTTACCCGCTTCTAGATCTGATTGTTTATCCCCGACAAAGTAGATCACTTGAGGCGGTATAATCGCTAACTGAGTCATAATTTTATGTAACATCCCCGGATTAGGTTTACGATCAGGATGCTCGGGATCATCAGCGGTACAATATTCTAATGCCGCAATTTTCCCTTGATGCTCATCGAGTAGATCCGCCATTTTTTGATGCATCTCATCAAGTGCTTGATGATCATAGAGCCCAAGGGCAATCCCCCGTTGATTAGTCGCCACCGCTACCGGAACACCGGCTTGATTGAGTGCGGCAATCGCTTCTAAGCTTCCGGCAATAGGATGCCACTCATCGCTTGATTTAATATAAGCTGTAGAGTCCTCATTAATCACCCCATCGCGATCGAGAATGACAAGGTCAGGCCAAGGGAGCGTTTCTTGTGAAACATCCTCTGCCGTTAATATGCCATCTATTAATAATCGATCCCATTGTTGTGATGCAGTCTGATTGATCTGACTCATAATGATTCCTTCTGATATTGATGATTTGAGAGCGCGCTATCTATCAAGAGATCACGCACTCTCAATCTCATTATGATATCTGATTAGAGTTGCAACTTAGAGATATCCGCAACGGTCTCAAAATCATCACGAATCTCAGTGAGAAGCGCAATACGGTTATGACGCACTTCACGATCTTCAGCCATCACCATCGTATCTTCAAAGAAGCGTGCAAGGGGTGCTGCAAGATTCGCTAATTGCTCTAAAATAGCGCGATAATCTTTTGCTGCCACTAATGATGCAATTTCACCTTTGAGAAGTTCTGTGGCTTTGAAGAGTAACTTTTCAGACTCATTCTCTAATAACGTTTCACTCACATCCGTTGCTACCGCTTCCTCTTTGTTATTCTCGAGGATATTGTGGATTCGTTTATTTGTTTCAATCAGAGAGCCGGCTTCCGGTAGCGCTTTAAAGGCCGCAACCGCTAAAAGACGATGATAGATATCGAGCGGATTGGTGAGCTTCAGTTCAGAGATTGATGCAAATACATCACTTGATACCCCTAAATCTGCAGAATAAGCACGAAGACGATCGAAGATATAGGTAAAGATAGTCATTACTGATTTATCCGCTTCAATTGCTTTAGGCATTGTCGCCGCACTAATCTCAATCAATTTCAAAAGATCTAAATTGAGTTCTTTTTCGATTAAAATCCGTAGAACCGCTAAGGCATTTCGGCGAAGACCATAAGGATCGCGGGAACCCGTTGGAATCTCACCAATCGAGAAGATCCCCACAATGGTATCTAAACGTTCAGCCAAACCGAGCGCTTGCGCCTCTTTACTCTCTGGTAAGCGATCGCCGGCGAAGCGAGGCCAGTAAACTTGCTCTAAGCTATCGGCGACAATGGGATTCTCATTTTGATCAAGGGCATAGTACCGTGCCATTGTGCCTTGTAGTTCAGGGAACTCTTGCACCATATCACTGATGAGATCCGCCTTATTAAGACGTGCAGCACGCGCCACTAATGCTTCATCAGCACCGATCATCTTCGCAATCGCTTCACTTAAAGTGGCAACACGGCGAATTTTATCTGCTTGTGAACCGAGTTTAGTTTGGAATACCACACTTTCAAGATGAGCAAGATAACTCTCAAGCGGTTTCTTGCGATCTTCATTCCAGAAGAATTCCGCATCGGCAAAACGAGGGCGAATTACCCGCTCATTGCCATCAATGACCGCTTGTGGCTCACTGCTCTCGATATTGCTAATAAAGCAGAATTTATCTACTAATTTTCCATTCTCATCCACAATCGGGAAGTAACGCTGATGATCTTCCATGGCAATAATGAGCGCTTCTTGTGGGACTTCTAAGAAGTGCGTTTCAAAGCTACCGATCATCGCTTTGGGGTGTTCAACTAGCGCTGTGACTTCATCAAGTAAGCCTTCATTCACAATCGGCGTACCGATTGACGCTGTCACCTTCTGAATATCCGCTTCAATTAACGCTTTACGCTTAGCAAAGTCAGGGACGATATGCCCTTGTTGTTCCATTGTGGCTTCATACTCTTTTGCGTGGGGAATCGCAATCGGCGCTGATGTGTGGAAACGGTGTCCACGGCTCTTATTGCCGGCATCAATTCCGAAGATCTTGGTCTCAAGAACTTGATCTCCATACATCACTACAACCCAACGCACCGGGCGCACAAATTCAAAATCGTGTCCCGCCCAACGCATTCTCTTGGGAATAGGCAAGCCTTTAAGCGCTTTTTCGATCATTGCCGGCAATAGGGACGCGAGTGATTGACCTTTCACTTCCTCTTTGTAGGTATACCAAGCGCCTTTATCGGTCTCAAGCACCGTTAATTGCTCAACCGTCACGCCACAAGAGCGCGCAAATCCTTGAAGTGCCGGCGTAGGTTCACCCTCTTTCATTGCTGCTTGTACCGCAGGTCCCCGGCGTTCGCTCACATAATCCGCTTGCTCAGAGTCAAGATCTGAGATCACAAGCGCCAAACGGCGAGGCGTGGCATAGGCCTTGATCTCACTAAAGCCGAGTTTCTTCGCTTTTAGCTCAGCCGCAATGCCCTCTTTAAAAGCATTCGATAAATTATTCAAAGCCCGTGGCGGAAGCTCTTCCGTCCCAATTTCAATTAGTAGCGTCTCTTTAATCATTGTGATTCCATCTGAAAAGTGTATGAAATAACCTAGAATTCTTATATAGAGGGTTATTTTAGCGTATTTGGAACGCTTTCTCACTTATATTCGATCATAATTGCGCGTTTTCGGGCAGTGCTTTTTGTCGATATTGGTTATTCCAAGTATTTTTCCACTTTTAAAATTCTATTTACAGGCTTGTACGGAAGATTTTGGCTATCTGTATTGATATGCATTTCTTTCCTCTAATCAAAATCTGCTAATTAAACAATCATTATTATCATGTTAATGAATGTTATATAAAGATACTAAAAGAAAAAATAAGATATAATATGGTTGTTATAAGTCGATAATGTAAGTAACAGCAAATGTACTTAAGAGAAATTCAACCGTATTAAATGAGTCAAATTGAATATATATATTTAAAATCAATAAAGTAAGGCTCAAGAATAGAGTTCACAAAAAATGAGAGAGAAACCGATCCGAATAGGGATATTACTTCGCAATCGCCACGATGGCTCAGGTGGATTGGAAAAAGTATTAGAAAGTGTCGTTGCGAATCTAAAAGATGATTCTGTAACGCTCTATTTTTATGCCTTTTTTGCACCCATTTATCAGGATTTTACACGCTCTTTTGAAAAACTAACTGTTTTAAAATTACCGAAGCCACTCAATTGGTTAGAGACACATCTTCCCTCTCACTGGGGGCGGCTTGTTCGAAAAATCTATATCAAATTTAAAGGCGACCATCTATTTGATCAAATGCAAGCCGATAACATTGATCTGCTGATTGTGCTTGATCTATCGAAGCAGTTTTTGGGGCTCTATCCTTTTATCCAACGATTTAAGAAAAAATCACAAATACCAGTTATTTCTTGGGTACATAGCTCTTTATCAAGTAATCGAGAGAAAACAGCGAAGAAGGTAAAAAGTAGAATCAATATCTTAGATGGACATTTAGCCATTAGTAAAGGCTTAGCGACGGAGATCTCACAAGTGTATCAGGGGAAAAATGTTCAAGTTGTCTTTAACCCTGTTGCAAGTGCGGCGCTTGTCGAGCGGGATCCTTCTAAGTTTTTATATGTAGGGAGAATCGATGAGAATAAGCGCGTCCATTCATTACTCCAACAATTTGTAACACTTTCTGGGGATTGGAGACTTGATATCTATGGGTCAACGGGCAGTTTGCAGGGAGATCAGGACTTTGTAAGAGAGATCGATCAACTACAACTACAATCTCATATTCATTTTCATGGTTGGCAAACAGATGTTTGGCCTCAAGTGAAGAGCGCTGGGGTTATTCTTTTAAACTCAGAAAAAGAAGGACTTCCTTTAGTGCTGATCGAAGCGATGATGCGTGGCATTCCCGCACTCTCTTCAGATTGTCCAACCGGCCCTGCCGATATTATTCAGCAAGGTCAAAACGGTTGGCTCTATCCAGTCAATGAGGAGGATCGGATTGCAAAATATGTACAAGCCATACTCGATGGAACGCTAGAACTACCTACCCCCACGGCGGTCCAACAGAGCGTTCAGCAATTTGAAATTAACCATTATATGACCGGCTTTATCAAAGCACTTCGTTGGTCAATTTTGCAAAAGGGAATGAATAATGATTAATATCACCATTGTTATGCCGGCCTATAATGTTGCGCACTATATCCCACGTGCTATCGAGTCTGTTTTGCAACAAGATTATGATCATTGGGAATTAATCATCATTAATGATGGATCAACGGATAATACGCTTGATGTCATCGAGTCATTTGCGCAAAAAGACTCGAGAATTAAATGGGTGAATCAAGAAAACCAAGGGGTCTCTGCCGCTCGAAATAGAGGATTATCTTTAGCGCAAGGTCGATATATCACATTTTTAGATGCCGATGATTTTTATGAGAAGCATTATCTTGCATCAATGTCTGAGCCATTAGAGCGGCAAGATGCGGATATGACTTTTTGTAAATATCGAGAAACGGATGGAGAAATAATCCTTAAAGAATCACCTTCCGAGATCAATCATCTTTGGCAGGATAGCTTCATCGAGCATCTTGCCTATGTTAAAGATGCGATACACCCAATGGCTTGTATGTATCGTTTAGATCTAATTAAGCGCCATGAGATAGTGTTCAATCGCAATTACAGCTATGGAGAAGATCAGGAGTTTCTGCTGCATTATGCCTATTGTGCTACTAAAATCGTTTTCGTTCCGCTTGTACTCTATAACTACTTCTATCGACAAGGTTCTTTAAGTCATCAACAGATCGCCTACACCGATTTAATTGGGGAGCTCGACTCTCTCTATTGGCTTGAAGATCTAGTTGGCGATCAACCTCGAGAGACTAAAGAGGCTTATGCTGCCTATATTGAGCGACGTAGGCAGGGCGTTTTAAATAATATTCGAAGATATTACTGGTCTCTATTGCGCTCAAAACAATTTGACCTGCTCTTAGCCTCTCTCGATCAATATGAAACTAAATACCACCAATCCTTTAATCCTACTTATTCAGGAATTCAAAAATTGACCTTAGGGATTAAAGTGAAAATTATTTCGAGCAGATCTCGGCGGCTATGGCATTTTTTTGCTAAATAGCAGGGCTAGATTTTAGATAAAGATAACTTTATAAGATAAGAAAATTTGTATGCAAAATAACATAAAATATAGATCTGATATTGATGGATTAAGAGCCTTAGCTGTCCTTTCCGTAATTATTTTCCACTTTAATAATAGCTGGCTTCCTGGTGGTTTTTTAGGCGTTGATATTTTCTTCGTTATCTCAGGCTATCTCATTACTTCTATTATTAAAAGGCAGCTACAGCAAAATCGTTTCTCCTTTAAAGAGTTCTATAATCGAAGAATAAAACGAATATTACCGCTCTTTTTTACAGTCCTTGAGTTCCAATTTCTAACGCAACAGTTAATGTTTCGTCATCTGAGTAGCTTCATATTCCTTGTGAAATAGTTCTGTAATAACTTCGATAGGCGATCTAAAATTAAAGCGTTTTCGAGGTCGACTATTGAGTGATAGCGCTATTTCATCAAGCTCTTCCTGACTATGAATAGAAAGATCTGTCCCTTTGGGCAAGTATTGTCGTATCAAACCATTGATATTCTCATTACTCCCTCTTTGCCAGGGGCTATGGGGATCACAAAAGTAGATAGCAACTCCCGTATTTTGCGTGATTTGAGCATGATAAGCCATTTCTTTCCCTCGATCATAGGTCATTGTTCGTGCAAATGTTAAAGGTACTCGATTGAGTGCTGCGCTAAACCCTATAACGGCAGAGGTTGCGGTTGCATCTTCCATTTTGATTAACATAACATAACCACTAGTGCGCTCAACTAATGTGCCGACAGCTGAAGCGTTGCCTTTTCCTTTGATCAAATCACCTTCCCAATGTCCAGGTGTTAAACGATCTTTAACTTCTGGAGGACGTAAGTGAATACTTACTAAATCAGGAATTTGCCCTCTTCTATCCACAGTTCCTTTTCGGGGTTTTCGTGTGGTACGTCCTTGCCTTAAACATTGGAGTAATTCTTTTTTTAATTGGCCAACGGGTAAAGCATACAAGGCATTGTAGATTGTTTCTTGGCAAACATAGTAACTAGAATTAGCCATCTTTTTAAGTACCCCGGATATTTGTTCAGGAGATAATTTAGCACGTAAACACTGTTCCACAAAACCAAATAAGACCGTTCCTGGCGTTAGTTTTTCATCAGGGGCGCATCTCTTTCTAGCTTGTAAATAGGCGTACTGTGCCTTTGTTGCAGCATAGTGATCTTTATCCTCAACTCTTTTTAACTCTCTGGAAATTGTCGAAGGCGATCGGTTTAGCTCTTTAGCAATGGTTCGAATACTTTTATTAAGTTGTATACCAACTTCAATATTGATCCGTTCATTAAGTGATAATCTTGAATAGTTCATGGCAACATTTTACTCCTTAAGTAAGTGTTGCGCTAGGAATTGGATTCCGCCGTCTTATTTGTGACTTTTATCTTCGCTATCTTAATATTGATGCCTGATGACTATAATAGCTTTTGGCGCTCTGCACGTTATGCGATGACTTTTAGGGCTAACCGTGCCTTTACAGGGTTTGATTATTTTAATCCTATTACGGAAGAGAAACCCTTATTGCATTTATGGTCATTAGCGATTGAGGAGCAGTTCTACTTTATCTGGCCATTGGCTTTTTTCCTTGGGTACAAAGTTTTTAAGAGAACGCCAAGCCCATTTATTGGGTTATTTTGGCTCGCCATTATCGGTATTATCATCAGTACTATCCTTGCTGAAATGTCAGGGAGAGTAGAGCCGAATGATAGCTACTATCTCCTCCAAAATAGAGCTTCTGAGCTGTTAGTGGGCTGTGCCTTAGCTTTAAATCCCTATCCTGTGAATGCAGTTATCAAAAAGTATCTTGGAATAGTGGGCGCTATAGTGGCTGTTTTATGCTTCATCTTCTTAAATAGAAGCTACTTAATTCCGGGCATCGCCACATTAATCCCTACAATCGCGGCCGCGCTGTTTATCCTTGATGATCGTACGGATAGCGCCTATAAGCGATTATTTACTAATCAGTTTGCTAGAACTATTGGCTTATGGTCATTTTCACTCTATCTATGGCATTGGCCTATTTTAGCATTTATGCGTTATCTGAATAATGGTGTAGAGCTCTCTCTAATCTGGCTTGCCGTAGCCGCACTATTAACATTGATTCTTTCGACGCTGAGCTACTATTTGATCGAGAATCCTGTGCGCAAACTTCGCTTTAAATTTTTGGTTAGTTTGGTCTTAATCTATCTACTCCCTTTTGGCTTATTAACTTCGTTCAATATGTTAGTCAACCGTACAGATGATTCGGTAACACAAGAGCAGTTACGATGGTTTGACCAAGACGGAGATGGCTGCTGGGAGAGAATAGGGGATGGTTGTAGTATCGGCGACCTCAATAGCCAAGAGCACTACCTATTAATTGGCGACTCTCATGCAATGCATCTATCGAGTATGATGGATATTGTCGGTAAAAAAGAGGGCATTAAAATAGATATTATTGGAAGTTCTTCATGCCCTATTTTATTCTCTTATTCTTCGAAAAAAGAGACGAGAGAAAACTGTTTGATGATCAATGATTATTTGGCAAAAAATTGGCATCAATATGATGCAATTATCTTTTCTCAGCTCTTCTATGGCCATATGTATCGGTTAAAAGAGGATACTAATCAACATTATTTAGCCGATTTTGTCGAAACCATTCGCACTATTGCTGCGGAAAAGCCGGTCATCGTGATCTCTGATATCCCTGAATTTGATTATAACCCGCTTCGTGTCAACTGGTTCTCCCAACAACCTATTCTTAAAGAAATGATTCATCGTAGAGCGCCACTGTTTAATAATGAGACGGCGAATGCAGCCATTCAAGCTGCACTAAGTCAAATCCCCAATACCCGATATGTGGATATTACCCCTTATGTTAATGAACTATTGAATGAAGGGGATCTGATCTATCGTGATCAAAATCACTTAAACCCTTATGGCAGCCGTAAAATTGGCAATATGTTTATCAAAGAGCAGACGCTTAAAGTTTCTGATCATTAATTGATTTCTGAGCCTTAAGTATTTTGTTCAAGGTCGCCTCAAAACGATCTAGTACGACAGGCTCAGAAAACTTTTTAACGCTGTCAATAATGGTCTCTTGTGCGGGGAGTTTACGCTGCCCGTCTATAATCTGCTGTAACAATGTTTGAAGATACGGCATATCATCTACCTCAAATAACCAACCATTGAGATCATTACTGATAATTTCCCCAGGACCCACAGGACAATTGCTAGAAATTGCCGGAATCCCCCGCATCATCGCCTCTACTAAGACTAAGCCAAAGCCTTCGGAGGTGGAGTTTAAAAGTAGCGTCCCCATCTTATCAATGTCTTTCCAAGGGTCTTGCTGCCAACCATGAAAGGTCAGATGCTGCGCTATTTTGAGCTGCTCTGCATACTGGCTGATCTCTCGATCGCGCTCATCATCACCCGATGAACCCACAATATCTAGATGCCAAGCGCCTTTTAATCGACTCATTACCTTTAGTAATAATTTCAATCTCTTGCCAGGATCCGCTATCCGCCCCACAAAGATAAAGCGAGTTGGATCTCGAGGAATTAGGGACGCTACCGGCACGGGATTATATATTAATTCAATATTTTTCAGGTGGAGTATGTCGCGCAGCTCTACCGCTAAGCCTTGGCTGATCGCTAATGTCCCATCAAACAGGTCACTATGTTGAGCTAATGCTTGTTGAACCTCCTTTTTGAGCACTGAGAGCGAGCCATGGGGCCATGCAATGATTGGCACTGACGGCGCACGCTTTTTATAATGTCGCAATGCCGGGAGAATTCTGAGTAGATCTTTGGATAGATTCACCACAATTAATAGATCAAGTGACGCCTGATCGAGCGCCTGCTGTAAAAAAGCGCGGCTATGGCTGATAAATCGGTATTTCCAGATTTGATGATATAAAAATTTAGGCAGTTTATCCGCCCAAGATCGATTGATAAAATCGGGCATCACTTGAATATCATCGAACTCACCAATAAAACTCTGCTGCTCCGGCGCCCGTAACATCAAGATGGTACTCTCTATTCCTCTAGCCTCTAATCCCTTGACGATGCTGATCAGTACATTCTCTAATCCACCTTTTCCAGCATGCTCGTCAGTTAATAGAAATCCCACTTTCATTACTTCTCCTCCTTGATGATCATCTGGATATGATGAATAAACATTGATGCACTATTTTTTATCAGAAACTTCTCTGCAGTTGCCCGCACGGTAAGCGGATCAGGTAATATTCTCTCACCCCCGATCACCTCTGCAATCATTGTTGCCCCTACTTGCTCTTGATCCACAGGATAGAGCCAGCCATTGACCCCAGATTGAATAATTTCACGGGGCCCCACAGGGCAATCGGCGGCAATACAGGGAATCCCCCGAATCATCGCCTCCGCTAATACTAAACCAAATCCTTCACTTTTAGAGTTCAGGAGTAGTAAACCCGCCTCTTGTACTAAATCCCAAGGGTTCTCTTGCCAACCATGAAAATGGATTTTATCCGCATGCGACATCCTTTGAAGCCAATGGGAAAAAGCATGATCCTTATCTATATCTCCGGTAGAGCCGATAATATCAAGTGTCCAATCGCCTGGGATATTTTGTACCATATTAACCAGATTGGTCACTCGCTTATTGCCATCTATACGACCGATATAGAGGAGCCTTTTGTGATTTCGTCTTACCAGCGGTGCATCTGCTATCGGGTTATACGTCAAGGGAGCCGATAGATTAAAAAAGTGCGCCAGCTCTTGCTGAATCCCTTTACCAATCGCTAAATGCCCATCAAAAATCGGTAGCGCCCGTTGAATATAAGCGATATCCGCCGGTGGTAAATGGGCTAAGGAGCCATGCAACCAAGAGATCATCTTCAGGTTATGGCGTCTCTTTGTGCGGATGATGAGGTCATTATATTTAATAAAGTTGGTCGGGAGATTCACCATTACCAAGACATCTAAATCCAGGGGGATAATTGCATGGTTAAAGGCCTTTTGGAGCATAGAACGAAATTGCCGCTTTACTATAAAGCGTGATATACCCTTAGGAAGCAGCCGAGTGCGACATGGCACTAACGGAGGTATCTCAACCTTAACCTGATTCGGAAAGTGCTCTAAAAATGTCGCATCAACCGGCGTATCTGTAAAAATAAGCGTTGTTTCAATACCTTGAGATTGTAATTCTGCGGTCAGTAAGCGCAATACCTTCTCCACGCCACCTCTACCGCCATATTGATTCACTAAGAAGAATCCTATTTTCAGGGGGCTATGGGGCAGTGACATTGATCAGCTCCTCCAAGGTTAACTGAAAATGATTCATCACGGCCTCTTCTGAAAACTGTTTAACCGATTCGATCACTTGATGGGATGATGGCAATGGGCGTTGATGATCAATAATGTCTTGCAAAATCTCCCGGCATTGATCCTCTTGATCCACAGGGTAGAGCCAGCCATTGATCCCTTCTTGAATAATTTCATTAGGTCCCGTAGGACAATCACTTGAGATACAAGGAATACCTCGACTCATCGCCTCGGCAAGCACTAAGGGGAAGCCTTCTGAAGTGGAATTCAGCAGTAAAACGCCCGCCTCCTGAATCTGTGACCACGGTGATTGAACCCAGCCATGGTAGGTGACTCTCGCTTCTAATTGGAGCTGCTGAATGGTGAGGAGAAATTGTTGTTCTTCAGCTTCATTCCCAGCACTACCATAAATATCCAAAGACCATTCCCCCTGTAATTGGTGCAGTAGGTGTAACAAGGATACTACCCGTTTACCGGGGGAGGATACCCGCCCAATATAGAGAAATTTAGTGGGGTTTCTTGCCGGGATGTGCGCGGGAAATGGTATGGGATTATAAGTTAACGTGATATCACTTTGAGGAATAGAGAAGTACTGTTGTAGCTCTTGCTGAATCCCTTGGCTAATCGCAAAGTAATGGGTAAAAGGGAGCCCCTTTTTTTGTAATTTTTCAATAATCCTCGGCTCTATGGCCGTTAGGCTTCCATGAGGCCATCCCACGATCGGTAAGTGAGGTCTCTCTTGTTGAAGTTTGCGTATTGCCGGAATGGATCTCAATAGGTAATAAGAGATATTTAAGACGATTAAGATGTCAAAATCCGCTGATAATAGTTGCAAGACTTTTTTGTTAAAACGTCTTTTGGTGAGTTGAAAGCGCAAAAACTTAGGGTAAAAAGGCGGGAATGGCTCTGCCATCATCGGCGGCAATAGGTGGCAATCCTCAAATTGATCTAAGTAGCGGGGCTCTTCCGGCGCTTGTAAGAAGAAGAGTTTTGAATCTACCCCACGTTGAGCTAATCCTTGAACAATAGAGCGTAAGACATTTTCTAATCCACCAATGCCGGAATGTTGATCTGTAATGAGAAAGCCAACTGTAAATTTACTCATGAGTAATCCTTTTGCTTAAATACCGTGCCTACTGCTTAATCTTTTGAATGTTGTTATTTATGCTTTGATATTAGCGGCATTATAGCAAGCAGATTGTAATGAATTTTATAGCCTAAGGAGATTGTGAGGGATGAGGAGGGCAATTTCGGTAGAGATCAAAAATAGCAAATAGTAATAAGTAATCATCAATATATGTAAATGTGTATATATAAATATGTTAATATTCTCCCAGCATTTAATTGAAAATTGAGTATCCTTGGGATGTTACATGAATTTAGATAGACGCTTAAAAATCGGCATTTTACTTCGCAATCGGCACGATGGTCCCGGCGGCCTTGAAAAGGTGCTTGAGATTGTGGCTCGTGCAATGCCCAAGAAGAATGTAGAGCTCTTTTTCTATAGTCTCTATCCCATTAAGTATGATGCTTTTACTAAGGGCTTTCAAAACCTCCGTTATCTGCCTTATCCTTCGGTGATTGAGCGCTTCGCTAATAGGTTACCGCCTGTTTTAGCAAGAGTGTTGCGGAAAGCCTATGTTAAATTTCAGGGATATCAACTCTTTGAAATGATGCAAGCCGATCAGATCGATGTGCTTATCACAATGGATCTATCGAAACAATTTTTGGGGCATTATCGCTTTTTAAAGCGGTTTAAAGCGGAAAGTAATATCCCGATCTTCTCTTGGATCCATCTCTCACTCACCGGCAGTAGTCGCGCAACAGCGAAAGCGGTTGCAGAGAAAATTGATCTATTCGATGGTCATTTAGCTATTAGTCGTGGAATCGCAGATGAGTTAGAACAACAATATGGCGCGAAGAATGTCTCCGTTATCTATAATCCTGTGGATGCCGCACCTTTAGTTCCGCGTCAAAATAATCGCTTTATCTATATTGGCCGTATCAGTGAGATTAAGCGTGTCGATTCGCTGTTAGAAAACTTGGTTGATCTACAGGGAGCGTGGTATCTCGATATCTTTGGTTCTACTGGGAATGAGGTAGGAGATAAACAATTTAGAGATCACATTGCCGCTCTTAAATTAGATGATAAAGTCACCTTTCATGGCTGGCAGAAAAATGCGTGGGATCAGGTTCAAAGTGCTGGCGTAACGCTCTTAAACTCTACTAGAGAGGGGTTGCCACTTATTATTATCGAATCAATGATGCGTGGGATTCCCGTTCTTGCAACGGATTGCCCAACGGGACCTGCGGACCTTATTACCGTAGGGCAGAATGGCTGGCTCTATCCGATGAATGAAGAGTTTAGAAGCCGAGAGTATCTCCAAAAGATTCTCGACGGCGAGTTAGAACTTCCAAGCCCTGAATCGATTCAAGTGAGCGTTCAGGGCTATGAGACGGAGCGTTATCTTGATAATTTTATTAAAACAATTCAACAATAGGTTGTTGTACTTACATCATCTTGTATTGCAGATCTTCTTATGAGTACCTTCTTAAAATTTCTGCATAGAAACTATCGTTTTTAGGATTTTTAACATAGGTGAGCTTGTGGGCAAAGCAGGCTTCAGTCATGATTTTGAACTCTTCTTCATTGAAGGGAGCGTGCATTTTTCTATGAAGTAGATGCGGTAGTGTATCATCTATGATCTCCCCCCTTTTTGCATATAAGTCGTTCACCATTAACTCTTCAAATAAAATTTGGAAAAAGTGATAGTGATAGATAGATCTTTGTGTTTGCCAATAGTTGAGTAATAGATCTAACCATAAATGAACAATCTCATTATTTTTCTTCGCAACCATAAAACTACTGAGAATATTCACAAGGTGATAACTTTCCCAACAAAAATAGCTAGGGCTAAACTGATACCAACCTTCTTTATCAGTAGTATTAGGATCTCGTTGAAAAACAAAGAAGTCTTTATTTAAAATATCGGCAGGTATCGGCGAGGTAAGAATAATTGTGGCATCGATCCATACGCCACCATAAGCATCCAATAAAGCAAGACGTAATAGATCAGAGAAGAAAACATGTCTAAAGTTATTTTTACCCTTTTTCTCCCAAACAAAATCAGGGAACTCTAAATAGTCAGAGATATTCTGATCATCTAGACGAATAACAAGATATTCTCCTTTGTATTTGTCTACAGAATTAAAACTTGCCTTAGCGATAGGTGGCAGTGTTTTATCATTTAATCCTTGCCCCCAATATTGCCAGATGATTTTTTCTGTCCCTAAATCTTTTTTAGCTTTAACATTAAAATAATTTAAATTTCCTAGAAAGTATTGGTTGATCATATAGCGCCAATTTTTAGCGGTTCTTAATGCTAAGTTTTGATTCGCTTCCAAGCTCATAGCCTCTCGTTTTTCTTTAGGAAAGAGCATTTTGTAAATAGCTCTTTTAAATTTGTTTTCTTTAAAAGGCTTGGGCGAGTTTTCACTGTCAGAGAATAGATCTGGAGAAATAGAGGATATCTTTTGGTGCATAGTATTAAATCTTAAAGAGTGATTTGAATTTATAAAAGATGTTTCTGTAAGTTGATCCATTATTAAATTGTTTGAAGCCGGAGAACCAACTTTTTTTCAAGTAATGGATTTTGAATAAATTAGGGTATTCACAAACCATCATTAACATTGTTCCTTGATCATCATCTGTAATATTCCGTTTTAAATAATAGTTTTGAATTACAACAATTTTAGGATAGATAGCGCGCCATAATTCTTTTGATCCAACTAGCATTCCACCTGCAATGTATACTTCATTGTTCAATGCATTATGTAACATTGTTGTTTTATCTTCTAAGATAAAAGGATTTTTTAGCGTAAATAGATGTATGTAATTAGGATCAAAATTATGTCGCCAATCTTTTATCCCATTTACGGTTGAGGTTTTACGACAAAATCCAAAGTCAATCCAAGCAAAAAGATCGGTGTTTTGATGATTATTACAAATATCGGTAGCATATTTGATGAAATAAAATTTAAGATTAGTCACAACGACATATTCTGCTACATTATATTCAGGATTATTGCGAAGATCTTCAGGAATTAGCGATCTATATGTATCACTATCTAAAATAGCTTGTACCTTCTCTATAAGATTCTTATATTGTTTTTTGAAGTCAATTTCAATGATATGGGTAGGAAGATTTTTTCTATATTTTTTAATTATTGGAATAAATTCTTTTGAGCTGAAAATAACCATTTCATTTTTTAGTACAGCTAAATTTTTAAAATAAGTTAAGTAATCTTTCGTTGTTCTTGTGAAATTATATTGCCAATTATCTCGGCCAATATCGAAGAAAGCAGTGACTATAGTAATTGATGTATGCATTGACTTTTGCCTCTAGATAATGGTATGTCGGAAAATTAAATTTTAATATCATTGGTTAACATGATACATTCACAAGCTATTTCCCATCTAAATTGATTAAATCATTTTTTTCTGACCCATCTAGTTTTTTCGACAAACCATAATCATCGGGATCATTTTGGCAATTGAAGAGGGAATATTGATCATCTAGTAATGGATTTTGAATCCCCATCCAATTAGCAAGGCCATTGGTGAAGTTGATGCCGGATTTAAAGCTTTCACACTCTGTACGTTTGTCAATATCTGAAGCGGTCATAAAGAGCGGAATCTCATATTGATTATAGCCACCGCGATTACCTAGGAGATATTGCCCATCGCTTTCATAGAGCGTTTGTCCATGGTCGGAGAAGTAGAGCAGGGAATAGCTGGATGCTTCTTTTTGACTAATCTGGTTCATAAAATCGTTGATTTCTCTTAAGAGCGTATCTGTTTTATGGAGAGAGGTAATATAACAGTTAATATAATCATAACGAGAATCCTTCACTTCGTGAATTAAGGCATAATCCTCGATACGCTGACAAGCATTAGCATGAGATCCGTAGAGGTGAACGACAATCAATTTCTTCTCATGTGGGGCGTTTTCTACAATCTCTTCGAGATATTTTAAGAGCTCAAAATCACTGGTATTTGCTGTACCATAATCTCCAAATTTTAAAAACTTCTTCTCATCGCTACTGGTGGCAAGGGCTGAGATCGGCGTATCGAATGTCCCAAAGTAACCTTGATTCGAGAGCCAATAGGTTTTAATGCCGGCAGATTGAGCAAGCCCTACGATCGTCTTGGTGTAATCCGCATCCCAAGTGGTTTTATCCGAGAGCGTTAACATCGCTTTGAGAGATGGAACTGTCGAAGTGCCACCAGCCATTAGCCCATCGATCAGGAATCCATTAGCGGAACTCATAAAAGGCGTTGTATTAATCGGGTAACCATAGGCGTGATGATATCCCTTCTGCGCACTCTCTCCTACTACTAAAATATAGGTATCATATTGAGAATCTACTAATAGGCTTTCTCCCCATTCATTCGCTTCTACTAGATTGTTGAGTGCTTGCTGCTCTTTATAGTAAGTGGTAGAACCTTCTCTAATTTGCTGCAAAAAGATCATCGGCGATTGGCCGATAGTAATAATGAGTAATGAGATAAAGAGGAAAGTTTTATTGCGATAATAATAGATTTGATAGCGCCGTACGATCTTCCAGAAGAGAAAGAACAGGATGAGAATCAGAACGGGAAGAAAGAAGTTGCGTAGGGGAATTAGTTGAACAAACTCTTTAATTTCGATCATATCGGTGGAGATCCCGGCGATAAAAAAATCGTAAGAGAGCTTGCCATAGGTGAAGCCAATGGGCGCGTAGAGCGCATAGATCAGCGTAAAAGGGAAGAGGAAAAACCAGAAGACTTTTCTTGAACCACTACAGAGCGCATAGAGAAGTGCTAAGGGCATTGTATAGAAAAAGGCATAACGAAGCCCTGCGCCTTTAAGCATCAAATACCCCATTCCATAAGCGATAACAAGAGCGAAAATCGCCGGGAGAATGAGGTGTTTTAAACGATTATTGGTCATTATTATTGAATTACTGTATGTTTTAGTAGTATGAAGGAAGTCTTTTTCAACAGGTCTGATCTACAACATAAATTGTTATGTTATCAATTTGTGTTTTCATTATTTGATTTTTCTGTTTGATAAGCAATGGTTAGCCCTAACATTATCGGTATCCAGATCAAGGGCATCCAAAAGCTTTCGTAGAGGCCGACATGGCTATTGATTGGCATCATTGCAATAAATCCCATCATCAACCATTCATTACCTGCTTTTGCATTAAACATTCTGTATAGCAGATAGCCTAAAACTAATAGATAAGGTATAAAACCTATAATCCCCGTTTCAATTAAAACTTCAAGGCCGTGAAGATGCGGTTGCCATACATAGGGGAAAATTTTGTACTCTTCGGGATATGTTTGATAGAGATTATTAAAACCCCTTGGACCTACTCCATTAACCCAATAATTGGGGATTTCTTTAAATCCTACATACCAAATATTGGTTCTCGATGAAGTGAACCGTTGTAGGAACTGATCACTTCCTATTGCAGAAGTCGTACTGTAAAATCGATCCTGTACAATCTCAGATTGACTAGCAATTCCAATGCCCACAGCAACAATAATGATCATTCCTAACAAAATCTTAAATTTATGCTTAATATTAACGGTATAGAAAAGATAGATGATAAATAGTAGAAATGAAATAGCAAGCGACACCATACCAGCTCGTGCACCGCCTATAATAACAGCTGTAATAAGCAACAAGATCGAAACGATAGCCCCGAATAATCTAAAGTGTGAGTAATGATTTTTTAGTTGTTGGTAAAGATAAAAAAAGATAATAGGTGCAAATGTACCTAAAAAGTAGCTTAAGTGGTGGCCTTGGAAAATTCCCTTAACTCTATTGCCTTCAACAGGATCATAACCATAAATATGGTAATCTGTTAGCCACTGAACAATGGCATCAAAGCATATAAACATTAGTATGTAGAATGTAGTTATAATAAGATATTGATAATTATTCTTGTTTTTCACTAAAATAATAACGAGAACTGAAATTAATGCATATCGAAATATTCTAAAAAATACAGATATAGATTTTTCTAAATAGAGTGAATCAATTAATGATACAGCTACTGGTACAAGGAATGCTAAGCAAATGTAAAGATATCTATTAGCTTTTAACTCTCTCAGATAATAATTCCAATGTGTTAGAAGTAGGTACAGACTAATAACAGCACCAGTGGTGAGAAAAAAATCTAAAGTTTTTCTCCCTAAGAAAATAGAGAACAGTAGTATAAAAAAATAGAGAAAAAGATTTCTCTGACAAAATTGTTTGATAGCAGTCATAAAATACTCAATGAAATAGTGTGTAATTTTAAATCTAAATAGTGCTTCATGTCATTATCCCTTCGTCAATAAACGCCGGAAGACACCTTGAGATTGTGCATGCTCGGTTTGCAACCAGCGAGGAAGCGGTAGGGCAAAGTAGTTTGCATGCTTCTGAATAAAGCCTTGATACTTAGGCGCACGAAATGCATAAAGATAGACCTCAGCTGCATCTGCAGAGAGCCCTTCGATCATCTGTTGAAGAACCCTCTCTAACCCGCCGGGGCCATCGTGCCGGTTTCTTAGGAGGATTCCTATCCGTAAAGGTTTGGAGTGCATAGACATCTATCATTCATTGTAAAGAGATCGCTCTTATTCATATTATATAAGCCATCGTTATCGCGTGAAATCATCAGCAATGAGACCACTTTTGGGCAAAATATCATTGCAATAGACGCAACATTATACCCAATCCTGCTTCTACGATATACAATAAATATACATAAAACGAATAATTATTGAATTAAAATCCTATAAATCAAACAAAATTTGAATAAAATTGAATAATTCATTGTCGACCTTCCCGGCTTAATATAGAATGTTGCCATATTTTTCAATATTAATATTTTAAATGTTTACATAACCTATTAATAATTAAGATTAACTTGTTGTTATTTGGCTTTTATTGGGTTGTTTTTTAAATTTTAAAAGGATCATTATTCGATTATGGCTGTTGATCAAACTAAGATGTCCCCTCCGCAAGTGGTAGATAATGATGAGATCGATCTCTTTGAATTAGCCAGTAATCTCTGGAAGGAGAAGAAGATTATTGCGATTGTTACGGGTGTTGTGACGATCGTGGCGCTTCTTTATGCACTCTTTGCTTCGCCGGTCTATCAGGCTCGGACCGTCCTTAAGCCTGTGACGACTAAGAATCTTGATGCGCTTAATGTCTCCGGCATTTATAGCCTTACGCCTAAGGCTGCATTAGCCCAGGTGGGGGAGCAACTTGCTTCTTATAATCTTCGTTATCAGTTTTTCCTTGATCATCTTGAGCTCTTTGGCGTTAAAGATCCGGAGAAGGAAGATCTTGAGCAAGTGTTCCGCCAATTTGATAATCAGAATGTGAAACTTGAGGTACCTAAGGATAAAGAAGATCTTGCCTTAGCCAATAGCCTTATTCTACAGATCAATTATCCAAAGACGATGAATGGTGTTGCGATTATTAATGGTTTAGTCAATGCTGCAACACAAGCAGAGCGGGAGAATATCAAAGAGACAATGTCGGTCGTCATTGATAATCAGATTCAAAAACTGAGCGATGATATCGAAGTTGCGCGCGCTGGGTATTTTGCAAATAAAGAGTCAAAAATTGCGCAACTAGAAGAGAAAACGATTCTAGATAGACAGGTTCTCCTTGATGAGTTAGCCGCACTCAAAGAGACATTGAAGAAGCAGCGCCTTAATCGAATCGAACAACTCAATGAAGCGATTAAGATCGCAAGTGACTTAGGTATTGTAAAACCTACAAAGAGCACCGCCTTTGGTGGCAGTGGTGATATTAGTATTGATGGCAATATCATCCGGACTGAAGTGAGTAACAATCACGATCCACTCTACTTTATGGGGACAGAAGTGCTCACTGCCGAGCGGGATCAGCTTCTTGCGCGTAAGAGCGATGACTTCACGAGTGGCCGTATCCTTGAGATCGAACAACAACTCAAGCTCCTAGAGCATAACCGCCAAGCAGAAATCCTCGCGATGCGCAAAAACGATGATCTATTCCTCGCAGAGCTCGCCGAAAACCGCAAAAAAGTGGCCCAGCTCAAAGGGATCCGCGTCAACTTCGACAGAGTGAAAATTGTCGATGTAGATGAGCCGGCGATTAAGCCTCTAAAACCTATCAAACCGAAGAAATCTTTGATTGTGGTTATAGGGTTCCTTCTTGGTGGAATGATTGGGGTAGGCGTTGCGCTGGTGCGTATTGTGGTTAGAAATCGCCGTGAAAGTAGTCATCAAGCATAAATGGTAAGACAGGAAGTAAAGGAATAGATGAGTATGCAACAACAAGCAATTGCAAAATTTAAAAATAGATCGGCGATTATCGGGATTGTGGGTTTAGGTTATGTCGGTCTTCCATTGATGTTGCGTTATAGCGCAATAGGTTTTAATGTCGTTGGGATCGATATTGATGCTACGAAAGTGGAACTGCTGAATAAGGGTGAGAGTTATATTGAACATATTCCCTCTAGCCATATCGCAGAAGCACGAGCAAAGAACTTTGAAGCAACTACCGATTTTAGCAGAGCAACTGAGTGCGATGCGCTAATTCTCTGTGTGCCAACGCCTTTGAATAAGTATCGTGAGCCTGATATGAGCTTTGTCATTAATACCACTGATGCACTGAAGCCTTACTTTAGAGCAGGGCAAGTGGTCTCTCTTGAAAGTACCACTTATCCCGGTACTACAGAAGAGGAGTTATTGCCTCGAGTAGAAGAGAATGGCTTAAAAGTTGGGGAAGAGATCTTCCTTGTCTACTCTCCTGAGCGTGAAGATCCTGGTAATCCTAATTTCGAAACTCGAACAATTCCTAAAGTGATCGGTGGGCATACGCCTGCTTGCCTGGAAGTGGGAATAGCGCTTTATGAGCAAGCGATTGATCAAGTTGTACCGGTGAGCTCAACAAAAGCCGCTGAGATGACAAAGCTCCTTGAAAATATCCATCGGGCAGTGAGCATTGGTCTTGTGAATGAGATGAAGATTGTCGCTGATCGTATGGGTGTTGATATCTTTGAAGTGATTGATGCAGCAGCAACTAAACCTTTCGGTTTTACTGCATACTACCCGGGTCCTGGGCTTGGTGGTCACTGTATTCCTATTGATCCATTCTACCTCACATGGAAAGCCCGTGAATATGGCGTTCATACCCGTTTTATCGAGCTTTCAGGGGAAATCAATCAGGCAATGCCTCAATATGTGTTAAGTAAGTTGATTGATGGATTGAATAATGCCGAGAAATCGCTCAAAGGTAGTAAGATTTTAGTCCTTGGTATTGCTTATAAGAAAAATGTCGATGATATGCGTGAATCTCCTTCTGTACAAGTAATGGAGCTGATTCAGGATAAAGGCGGTATTGTTGCTTATAGTGATCCGCACATTCCTGTATTCCCTGAGATGCGGGAGCACCACTTTGATTTAAGTAGTGAAGCATTGACAGCTGAAAATCTACAAAGTTTTGATGCGGTAATTTTAGCAACGAATCATGATAAGTTTGATTATGATCTGATCAAGGCAAATTCAGCCTTAATTATCGATACTCGCGGTGTCTATCGTGAGCCTTGTGATCATATCATTAAAGCGTAATCAGGAGGATAGAATGAAAAGATTTGCATTAATTGGGGCAGCTGGCTATATCGCACCTCGACATATGAAAGCCATTAAAGAGACCGGCAATGATTTAACGATTGCTTATGATATTAATGATTCTGTTGGGATTATCGATAGCATCTCTCCTCAAAGTGAGTTTTTTACAGAGTTTGAACGCTTTTATGATTATGCGTATCGTCTAAAGCGTGATCCGCAAACAGCGTTAGATTATGTGGCAATCTGTACACCTAATTATCTACATTTACCTCATATTACTGCCTCACTTCGTTTAGGTTGTGATGTCATCTGTGAAAAGCCTTTAGTGCCGACAAAAGAGGATTTAGAAGAGTTACTTCGAGTAGAGCAAGAGACGGGTAAAAAGGTTTATAACATCCTCCAACTTCGTCATCATCAAGCGATCTTAGATCTTAAAAAAGAGGTTGAAGAAGCCAATAAAGAGGGAAAATATGAGGTAGAACTTACTTATATTACCTCACGGGGTAAATGGTACATGGAGAGCTGGAAAGGTGATTCTCGTAAATCTTTCGGTGTCGCCACTAATATCGGTGTTCACTTCTTCGATATGCTTCACTTTGTCTTTGGTAAATTGGAGAAGAATGTTCTGCATTATGCCGATGAGCAGAAAGCTGCCGGTTATCTTGAGTATGAGAAAGCAAAAGTCCGTTGGTTCCTCTCCATTGATGCCAATGATCTTCCTGCGGAAGTAAAAGGGAAACAACCGACCTTTAGAACGATTACCGTAGATGGAAAAGAGATCGAATTTTCCAAAGGCTTTACCGATTTGCATACGGTCAGTTATGAAGAGATTCTCGCCGGTCGTGGTTATGGTTTAGAAGATGCGCGCTTTAGTGTGGAGACAGTGGAATATATCCGTACTGCACCTATTGAAGTCGCAAAGCCTGAAGAAGGTCATCCTGTGTTAGCGCAATTATTGAAGTAGGTGAAATATGAGTTTTTATCAACATGAAACTGCGGTCATTGATGAAGGCGCACAAATCGGTGAAGGTTCACGAGTTTGGCACTTTGCTCATGTTTGTGGTGGAGCGAAGATCGGTAAAGGGGTTTCTCTTGGCCAGAATGTTTTTGTAGGCAATAAGGTGACCATTGGTGACCGCTGCAAGATTCAAAATAATGTCTCTGTCTACGATAATGTCCATCTTGAAGAGGGCGTATTTTGTGGCCCGAGCATGGTGTTTACTAATGTCTATAATCCTCGCTCCCTCATTGAACGTAAAGATCAATATCGCGATACTATTGTCAAGAAAGGCGCAACATTAGGCGCAAACTGCACTATCGTCTGTGGCGTTACCATTGGGGAATTTGCCTTTGTCGGTGCCGGCGCTGTTATTAATAAAGATGTCCCCGCTTATGCCTTGATGGTGGGAGTACCGGCAAAGCAGATCGGTTGGATGAGCGAGTTTGGTGAACAGTTAGATCTTCCGTTTGAGGGCGAAGGTAGAACTGTTTGCACGCATACCGGTGCGGTCTATATTTTAGATGGGCAAACGGTTACCAAAGTCGAACAATAGTTCGAAGCAACATCCGCATTTCTAATGGTTATCAATATTCATTATTAAAAATAGGGCAGGGTTTACAATGCAATTTATTGACCTCGGCGCACAGCAACAACGTATCAAGTCACTTATTGACGCAAAGATTGCGGCAGTGTTAGCACATGGGCACTATATCCTCGGGCCAGAAGTCACTGAGCTTGAGGAATTATTGGCGGAATATACCGGCGCTAAATATTGCATTACCTGCGCTAATGGTACAGATGCTCTACAGATTGCCCAAATGGCATTAGGTATCGGTCCTGGTGATGAAGTGATTACCCCCGGCTTTACCTACATTGCCACTGCGGAGACAGTAGCACTTTTAGGGGCAAAACCTGTTTATGTAGATATTGATCCCATAACCTATAACCTCGATTCGGCAAAGCTTGAAGCAGCGATTACCGATAAAACTAAAGCGATTATCCCCGTCTCTCTCTATGGCCAATGTGCTGACTTTGACGCGATTAACGCGATCGCTGACAAATATGGCATTCCCGTTATTGAAGATGCAGCCCAAAGCTTTGGGGCAACGTATAAAGGGAAAAAATCTTGTAATCTTTCTACAATTGCGTGCACCAGCTTCTTCCCCAGTAAACCGCTTGGTTGCTATGGTGATGGGGGGGCGATCTTCACGAATGATGATGATCTAGCCGTTCTTATCCGCCAAATCGCTCGGCATGGGCAAGATCGCCGGTATCATCATATCCGAGTGGGAGTGAATAGCCGTTTAGATACGATTCAAGCAGCGATTTTATTAGCGAAAATGTCGATCTTTGAAGAGGAGATGCTACTTCGCCAAGAAGTTGCGGGGCGCTATAACTCTCTTTTAAGCAATGCCGGGATTACACCGCCACCGATTTTATCGCATAATCGTTCTGCCTTTGCGCAATATACCATTCAAGTAGAAAACCGTACCAAGCTACAAGAAGCGTTGAAAGTGCAAGGTATTCCAACAGCAGTGCATTACCCGATCCCTCTTAATAAACAGCCGGCAGTTGCGGATAGCAATATCGATCTTCCAATCGGCGATAGAGTGGCAGAAAAAGTGATGAGCTTGCCGATGCATCCTTATTTAGAGGAAGCGGATCAGGTGAAGATTGTGAATATTTTGCAAAAGAGCCTTTAAAGTTTAAACAGTATGCTCAACATAATTAAAAAGAAAATATTACAATTTTTGCCAAAAAATCATATTACTAGAGGAATTAGTATATTAGTTGGCGGCACTTTTAGCGCACAGTTATTAATGATAATAGCTATGCCGATTTTAACCAGATTATACACTCCTGAAGATTTTGGGTTACTAGCTATTTATGCAAGCCTCTTGGGTATCTTAGTAGTAATTGCTGGATTAAGTTATGATTCAGCCATTCCGATTCCAGAAAGTGATAAAGAAGCCGCACATCTAACCATACTTAGTTTGTTTTCAGTCGCAGCTTGGACAGCTATTACATTTTTATTAGTAATTCTTTTTCGTAAAAATATTGCAATATATTTTGGAAATTTAAATTTAGAAATTTATTTATGGCTACTTCCTTTCGGGGTATTTTTAGGAGCAAGTTACTATGTATATCATTTTTGGGCAATTAGATCTCGCAATTTTACAAATATAGCAACAACTCAAGTACAACAAAAACTAGTTACCCTTATTATTCAGTTGATTGGTTTTAAATTTGGGACTTTTAGCCTAATATTCGGACAAACTCTAGGGCAAGGTTCTGGGATTATCAAATTAGCTAAACCAACATTTACTGATCCAAATTTCAAAGATTGGAAGTTCACAGACCTTAAAAAGATTGCAATTAAATATAAAAAATACCCTATTTTTGTCACAACTGAAGGTTTAGCTAATACCGCTAGTGGTCAGTTGCCACCGCTTTTATTGGCAATCTTTTTTTCACCAGTAATTGCAGGATTTTATGCTTTATCTCATAGAGTTTTAGTTTTACCCATTACTTTAATTAGCAATGCAGTAAAAAATGTTTTTCTATCTAATGCGGCAACCTCTTATAGAGAAGGAACGCTAGACCAATCATTCAGTAAAGTAATAGATATTCTGTCAGCAATTATGATACCTATGATGGGCATCATATTTATAGGAGGGCCGCAACTATTTAGTTTTGTTTTTGGAGATCAGTGGATAATTGCCGGGGAGTATTCTAGATGGATGACTTTTTGGTTAGGAATGGTATTTATAGCATCTCCCTTGAATAATCTTTTTCTAGTTTTAAACAAACAACAAGAGGGATTATATTTTCAGTTAATCATGCTCGCGTTGAGAACACTATCATTATTAATAGGTTACTTTTTTGAAAGTAATTTATTAGCGATTATATTATTTTCTTTCTCAAGTGGGCTTTGTTGGGTATTTGTTATTTTAAGGCTGAGTTTTTTAATTAATATAAACTTTGCAGTTTTACAATTAAATTTATTGAAAAGATTTTTACATTCAATACTGTTACTGCTACCTTTCACAATAGGTAGCCTTGTTAATAACAATATTTTCTTTTGGGTGTCTCTCATTATTAGCCTTGTTATTATTTTTATTTATTATTTTTACAATTTTAGAAGAGAGTTTTATGCCTGTTAATATTCACTTAACCAAAAATTATACGGATCAATATAACTGTAAAATTTCCGGCTCCATAGTCCATCAAGAAGCTTTTATAGAAGAATTAACAAAAGACTCTACTGATGCATATATTGATTTAATTTCCAAATTAAATGGTTTTTACTACATTATTTATCAAGCGGATAACTTATTATATGCTTCCGTTGATCATATTCGTTCAAATCCTCTCTTTTATGCATTAATAGATGATACTTTATATTTAAGTGATTCGGCTGAATGGATCAGAAAAGAGCTGAAAATTGAAGAGATGGATTCATTATTTAAGCAAGAGTTTTTACATACAGGATTCGTAACTGGTAGCGATACACTTTATGCTGAAATTAAGCAATTACGGGCTGGAGAATCCTTAAAGTTTGAGAATGGAAAATTAGAATTAATTCGACATTACGAATATGTGCACCATGAACCACAAGTTTACAGTGAAGAGCTATTATCAAAAGAACTATACAATGCGCTTAAGAAAAGCTTCAATAATCTGGTCAATTATGCAAATGGCAGACAAATTGTAATTCCACTAAGTGGCGGATATGATTCACGTCTAGTGGCAATAATGCTTAAAGAGATTGGTTATGAGAATATAGTCACTTTTACGTATGGCATTAAAGATAATAAAGAAGCGCAATATAGCAAAATTGTTGCCGATGCTTTGGGACTTGATTGGTTCTTTGTTGAATATACACCAGAGCTTTGGCAGAAAGCTTGGGCATCTTCAGTGCGATATGAATATCAAGTAATGGCCTCTAATGGTGTCAGTCTACCTCATGTTCAAGATTGGTTAGCAGTTAAGCTCATTAGAGAACAAAAATTAGTTGATGATGCGATCTTTGTTCCTGGCCATGGGGGAGATTTTTTAGCGGGATGTGATATTCCTACGTTTGTTGTTGAAAAAGAAATCACTTATACCAAGAACGAATTACTCAATGAAATATTGGCTTACTATTATACTCTTTCCCCAATAGAAAATAATACTGATCGCAATCATTTTACCCAAAGAATAGCGAATATGGGCCCTATTAATCTGGAAAGGCTATCAGCGATAGATTATGCTGATCAGTATGAAAAATGGGTATGGCAAGAACAAGAATCAAAATTTATCTGTAATTCTGTCAGAGTTTATGAGTTTTTTAATTATGATTGGTGGATGCCTTTATGTGATAAAGAACTATTTAATTATTTTTCTACGTTACCATTGAATCTTAGAAATCATAGGTGGTACCAAGATTATGTCTCAAATTTATTTTCTAAATATTATAAAAATTCGCTTACAAATGCTTCAGATATGGGCAGTATCTTAAATAAATTAAGAGCTTTTGCTTTGAAAGATACTTGGTGTGCTAATCAATTAAAAAAAATATACAGAACATTATTCAAAAAGGGAAATCTTGCCACATCATCTCGCTATCCACAAGTAGAGTATCAACAGCTAATCAATAAAGGCTATAGTCGCAACGGCATCGCGGCTTACTTTTTTATCCAAGATATGGAGCGTAAATCTTCATGCGAAAAATAAAAGGCTTATTATCCCAACTATATTGGCTATTCCAAAACTTATGGAGAGTAAGAGCAATCAGAGTTATCGAAACCTATCAAGATCCTCAAACAGGATTCCGATATCAAGGATTAACAACAGAATACTTTCAGGATTTTGAGCGACTCAAAAAAGAGCTTAGCCAAAATCGAGAACTATCTCGAGTGCAAAAGCTTTTATATCAATATGCAAGCAATAAACTTGTATTAGTTGTTATAGACCCACAACAAAATCAACTTATTGGTTTAAATATGTTTTATTTTAACAAAAGGGATTTATTAGAAAACAGCGTTCATGCGGGATTTATTGGAGTGAATTCCCAGTATCAAGGACAAAAAATAGCAAGTACGATGCGTGAAAGAATTAAGCATCACTTTATGCAAAATGGTTTAAAAGGGATCTCTTCTAGAATATCTCTCAATAATGAAGGCTCTTTACGCTCCGCCTTAAAGGTTGGATTTAAACCCGTTGAAAAATATTATGATAATGCTTTAGGTGAAGAACGTTATTATTTAGTTTGTGATTTGGAGAATGAAATTGACTAATAAAGAAAAATATACACTTCTTTGTCAAGAAGAAAAAAGTATTCCTATATACCAACAATATTGGTGGTTAGATGCTGTAGCCACAAATAGCTGGGATGTTGTATTAATTGAAAAATCAGGAGTAATACAAGCAGCACTACCTTATGTACTTAAGAAAAAATATGGTTTAACGATAATAACCCAACCACAGTTAACCCAGTTTTTAGGTCCTTGGGTTAGACATCAAGAGTCTAAGGTTTCAACTTTATTGTCTCGGGAAAAAGAATTATTGCAAGAACTTTTTAACTTATTGCCTAATTTTGATCTGTATAGACAAAATTGGTCGCCAGAACGAACAAATTGGCTTCCTCTTTATTGGAGAGACTATCGACAAACGACAAGATATACATACCAATTTAATCAACCTTTGGAAGTGGATGATATTTGGAAAAAGTTAGATAGTAATACAAGGCGGCATTTAAGAAAAGCTGAAGAAGAATTAGAAATTATTAGGGACTTACCAATAGACAATTTTATTGAGCTAAATAAAAAAGTATTTGCGAAACAGAACTTGTCTTTACCTTTTTCGGAAGAGTTGATTAAACAAATTAATGAAGCATGCCTCAGACATAATAGTGGCACTTGTTTTTATGCAGTGGATAAAAATCAAAAAATACATGCTGCATTGTATTTAATATGGGATGAATTATCTACTCACTGTATTATGAGCGGAAGTGATCCAGAAATCAGGAATAGTAGCGCTGTTAGCCTATGTCAATGGAATGGCATTAAGTTTGCAGCAGAAATAGGTAAATCTTTTGATTTTTGTGGATCAATGATGGAGGCAGTAGAAAGGCTCTTTCGCGGATTTGGAGCAACCCAAATCCCCTATTTTTCAATTTCAAAAGTGAATTCACGATTATTAAAAAGCTACTTTGCTATTAAAGATATTTTTGGAAAAAAATAAATTATATGAATCACGACATTATCCTGTGGCTCCAGATTATCCTTAAAGAGCGTTTTGGACACTCATTTGCCATTCATTTAACTCATAGTGGTTATGAACTACGTCTAGTAGACAGTAAAGAGGGGAAAATTATATTCCCTAATATTAATCCCCTATTTCTAGAATCACATTCTAACGGTCCTTGTACACACTGGGATGCAGAGAGTGAAGGATGGAGCTCTGTATTGGGTTCCCCTTTGCATGCTCCTAATGCTCAAGGTCTACCGAAGAGGGTTGTTGAGCATAGTGCCGATGGCTATGTAATCCATTACGATATCTTGGGACTCACTTATTGGATGCTTAATCGTATCGAGGAAATTGGGCGTGCAGATCTCGATAATCATCAACGCTTCCCGGCAACCTCATCGCATGCCTATCAACACGGATATTTAGAACGCCCTATCGTTGATGAGTGGCTCCATATCTTAGGACAAGTGATACAGAAAACTTGGCCAACGATAGAATTAAAAAAGCATCAATTTAGTATGAAGGTTTCTCATGATGTGGATCGCCCAAGTAGATATAGCTTTAGGGATTTTAAAGGATTAGTCAGAGCTATAGGGGGCGATATCATCAATCAACACCAAATCACTTCGTTATGGAAAGCACCTTGGATTAAATTGAATACTAAAAGGCAGTTACATTCTCAGGATCCTTATAATACTTTTGATTGGATCATGACTCACAGTGAGAAAGTTAATTTGAAGAGTGCCTTCTACTTTATTTGCGGGGGAATACATCAGAATGATGCTGATTATGATATTTCACATCCCGTAATAAGATCCTTATTACGAGAAGTACATGCAAGAGGACATGAAATAGGACTGCATCCTAGCTACGATACTTATTTAAACTCTTTAAAACTCAAAGAAGAATTTCATTACTTAAAAAAAATCTGTAATGAAGAAGGTATTCAACAAAAAAATTGGGGTGGACGAATGCACTATCTCCGTTGGGAACATCCAACAACTCTACAAGCATGGGAAGATGCTGGGCTAAATTATGATACGACTTTAAGTTATGCCGATCGTCCAGGCTTTCGCTGTGGGACATGCTTTGAATATCCTGCATTCAATCCTCTCACACAAGAAATATTAAACATTAGAATTCGTCCTTTAATTGTTATGGAAGCCTCGATCCTATCGCCACAATATCTTGGATTAATCGGTAAAAATGGAGCGGTTTCTAAAATTTTAGAACTAAAAAGTAAATGTCAACTTGTGGAAGGAAGTTTTACTATACTGTGGCATAATTCTGAATTTAATAAACAAAATAAAGCTATTTATAAAAAAGTGATTAGTTAGAAAATGACAATAAATATCAATAAATATTTAAAAAAAACAACAATAATTGGTTTTTTTACGCTTTATCCTGGATTTGCTCTCTATAACACCCTTGTAGCATATAATTTATTCCCCCCTCTTTTGGGAGGTTTTTTCGGAATGTTTAGCATAATATATCTATTTTTTTTATTACCTGGTCTTATTTTAACAAATAAAAAAATTTCATATAACCAGACACCTTATGTTGTTTTAATCATTTCATTTTTTTTATTAACATTATTAATTGTTGTTACAAATATTTTATTATCATTTTCCCAAGAAGTTTTGCTAGGGAGCAAACAAACAATAGAAAGCTTAATACTTCTTTTTACTGCTTTATTAATGGGCTACTATATAGAAATCAGCAAAAAAACATATAGGATATTAGTTTGTATTATATTGGCGACATTTCTCTTATTAATACTTTTTATTATTACCAATAATTCTCTATTCTTTTATGCTAAAAAAATTGCTGATGATAATGTATCCTGGGCTGTTTCAACATATCAAGGCTATGCTCGGAGTGCAATGATGGTATCAATTATGGCAATAAGTGTGCCTAAAAAAATAAAAAGTTATTTACTGATAACAATAATGAGTTTATTTATACTCTTTATTTTAGGCTCTCGCACAGAGTTAGTAGGCTTCTTTTTTGCAAGTTTCTTACTGTTATTTATTAAATTTAAAAAGAAAGGGCTAAAGTTATTTTTGTTTTCTTTTGTATTATTGTTGCCTATATTATTAGTGCTATATGAACTAATAATATCATATGGCATTAATAGTCGCATTTTTGAGCTTTTCAACTTATCCAATTCTACTTCATGGTTGGCTCGACAAAAATTACAAGAAATCGGTATTGCACAAATTATAGAGTCTCCTATAACGGGAGAGTTTGCTGGACATATAATCACAACAGGTACCGCTGGTGGCTATATACATAATATATTATCTGCATGGGCAGGATTTGGAGTATTCGTATTTACAATATATGCTCTCAGCATAATCATACCTTTGTTAACATGTTTAAAGTTAATAATAAAAGGGAATAGTTCAAATAAAGTCAACTTATGCTTTGCATATAGTTCCATGATACTTTTATTTTCCCTATTTTCAGACCCTATATATTCTTTTCTCCCCGGGTTCTCTTGGGGTATGTATCTATCGATATTAAAAGGAAATAATGAAAAATAAAATAGCCCACCTTACCTCAGTCCATCCCCGTTTTGATACTCGTATTTTTATCAAAATGTGTTCTTCTTTAGCATCTAATGGTTACGATGTATCTTTAGTTGTTGCTGATGATCTTGGTAACGAACAAAAAAATAACGTCAATATAATCGATGTTGGCACTTCACATGGGCGTTTAAACCGAATATTCAAAACAACTGATAGAGTCTATAAACAAGCCTTAGAATTAGATGCCGATCTTTATCACTTGCACGATCCTGAATTAATCCCTATCGGTCTTAAGTTAAAGAAAAAGGGGAAAAAGGTTATATTTGACGCTCATGAAGATCTGCCTAAACAACTATTAGGCAAACCATATCTAAAACCTTTTACTCGCAAAATACTTTCTAAAACCGCTCAAATTTATGAAAACTGGGCATGTAAAAAATTTGATGCGATTATTACCGCAACTCCTTATATTCGCGACAAATTTTTGAAGATTAATTCTAATAGTGTGGATATTAATAACTATCCTATTTTAGGGGAGTTGATTTCTTCCAATACGAACTGGGATAGTAAAGAAAATGCTGTTTGTTATGTAGGAGCATTATCAAAAATTAGAGGCATACTAGAAATAGTACAGTCAATGGAGTTTATAAAATCTCAAACAATCTTACAATTAGGCGGAAGATTTGATTCTAATTCATTTGAAAATCAAGTTCAAAGTGAAGCGGGTTGGAAAAAAGTTAACGCGTTAGGTTGGCTAAATCGAGAGAAAATAACACAAGTTTATTCAGAGTCTTTGGTTGGGTTGGTTACATTACACCCTACTATAAACTATTTAGATGCCCTCCCCGTCAAAATGTTTGAGTATATGAGCGCCGGAATACCTGTAATAGCATCCGATTTTCCCTTATGGAAAGAAATTATAGAAGGGAATAATTGTGGTATTTGCGTAGACCCTCTAAATCCAAAAGCCATCGCACAAGTAATTGATTATTTAATCCTAAATCCTACCGAAGCTGAATCCTTAGGTAAAAATGGACAAAAAGCTGTTGAAGAGAAATATAATTGGAATATTGAAGAGAAAAAACTATTGAACTTATATAAAAAAATCATACCAGTAGAGAAATATTTAGGAAATTAAAAAATGAAAGTTTCAATCATTACGCCTTGTCATAATTCAAATCAAGAATTAATCGATACAATCAAAAGTGTACAAGCGCAATCTTTTAAAAACTATGAACATATAATCATCGATGACTGCTCGAATAAACCTTTTTCTCAAGAACTATTAGAGATTATTGATAATGATCCTAAAATAGTATTTATTAAACGCTCTTGGAATGCCGGTCCCGCTGTAACCCGAAACCGTGGGATTAGTGAAGCAAAAGGAAAGTATGTTGCTTTTTTAGACGCAGATGATACTTGGCTTCCTGATAAATTGGAGAAGCAAGTCGCTTTTATGGAAGAGACTCAATGCCCTCTATCATATACTAATTATGATGTTGTAGATGAGGATGGAAAATACTGTGGAACAAGAAAAGCTCCTACAGAATTACCATATAATGAGCTTATTCGAGTCAATCGTATCGGCTGTTTAACTGCGATGTATAATACTGAAATTTGCGGCAAACAATATATGCCTAATATCTTAAAACGTCAGGATTATGGGCTATGGCTTCAAATTACTAAAAAAATTGGGCCTGCAAAAGGAATTGATGAGGTACTTGCTAAATATCGATCATCTAAAAACTCTTTGTCTGGCAACAAGCTTAAAGTATTAAAATATCAATGGCGTCTTTATCGTGAAATTGAAAACCTTAGTTTAGCAAAATCTCTCTATTGTCTCGTTAACCATGCTTGGAATGGTATTAGTAGAAAGGCTTAGGAAATAAAATATGAATATTACAATTGTGGGAACAGGATATGTTGGATTGTCTAATGCGATGCTCTTTTCAAAACAGCATAATATTATTGCTTTAGATATTGATGAGAAAAAGATAGAAAAACTCAATCAAAAAATTTCTCCTATCCATGATACTTTGATTCAAGAATACCTTTCATCGGCACCTAGATTTAAAGCAACGTTATCAAACGAAGAAGCGTTCCAACAAGCGGATATTGTTATTATTGCAACTCCTACCAACTATGATGAAGAGAGAAACTTCTTTGACACTTCTTCTATCGAACAAGTACTAAATGAGCTGACTCTACAAAAAAACAGATCTATCATCATTATCAAATCTACTGTTCCTGTTGGATATACAGAAAAAATTAAACAGCAGTTTCCTGACCTTAATATTATTTTTTCACCGGAATTCTTAAGAGAAGGACAAGCATTATATGATAATTTATATCCTTCGAGAATCGTGATTGGTGACAAATCCAGCACTGGGGAGATGATTGGTAAGCTTTTCAAAGATGCATGCTTAAAAGCGGATGTTGAAGTGTTACTTCTTGACTCAACAGAAGCAGAGGCTGTAAAGCTTTTTTCCAATACCTATCTTGCTATGCGAGTAGCCTATTTTAATGAACTTGATAGTTATTGTGAAAGTCGCTCATTAAACACAAAAGATATTATTAATGCTGTTTGCCTAGATCCTAGAATTGGGGATCATTACAACAATCCATCCTTTGGTTATGGAGGATATTGCCTACCCAAAGATACAAAGCAATTGCTCGCGAACTATCAAGATATTCCCCAAAACCTCATTGAAGCGATTATCAATTCTAATAGAACACGAAAAGATTTTATTACTACACAAATTATTAAACAACAGCCAAAAACTGTAGGTATCTATCGCTTAGTGATGAAGCAAGGTTCTGATAATTTTAGAAAGTCAGCAATACAAGGGATTATGAAACGCTTATTAGCCCATAATATAGAGTTGATTATTTATGAACCTAATATTCAAGGCGATTCATTTTATGACTTGGATGTGATTTCAGATTTATCAGAGTTTAAGGATAAAAGTGATATTATCATTACTAATAGAATGACTGATGATTTGTTAGATGTTAGAGAAAAGGTCTATACAAGGGATCTTTTTGGGGATAATTAAAAGATGGTCGAATTTCTAAGTTATTTAGGATGTTTTTATAACAGTTATCTTAATCGGCTTGTATCCGTTAGTTAATCGAACTTATTATCAAATAAACTAAAATATAAAAGTAAATATATTCATGGAAAAAAATAGTAATTTAACTAGACAAGAAAATTATCCTATTTTTAATGTCTGTGGATTAGCTACGATAGCTCTTATTGGTGGAGTGATAGGCGTATTTTGTACAGCACTTTATTTGGGTAAGGTTTCTGTAACCACAGCTCTTAACCTAGAGTTAGGGGTAATTATTAATGCTTTAATCATTGGTTTTTTTGCCTATCAAGGTGCAAAATTAGCATTAAAAGGTGTGCAACAGCAGAATCAATTTAAAATAAATGTAGAAGTCATCTCTAAGAATCGGCAAGATTGGATCAATGATCTTAGAACAAAGATGGCTGAATATTTAAATTTATTTAATTCCCCAGATCGTAATGCGAGTGGAAATATACATAATATTGATAGTTTGATAGTTATGAGTCAGAAAAAGGAAAAATTTCTGCAACTTTATTACTACATCATTTTATTAGTCTCTTATGAAGCTCGTACTGAAAAAAATGATCAAGTGACAGAATACTTTATAAAAACATTAGATTTATCTAAAAATCTTTTTCTAGTGAATGATAGCGAGTTCAAAAAATCTTATTCTGAGAAAATAAAGAAAATTCTAGAATTTAATGAAAAGTCTGAGTTTGAAGATTATCTATCAATAGAGATAGCCGCTAACGTAATAGAGGAACAATTAATAATTTGCACTCAAAAATTACTTAAGCAAGAATGGGAAAGGGTTAAAAAGGGAGAGTAATATTTTAATATTTCTATATAGTAATCACTTTTTTTAAAATTAAAGTCATAATCTTTCCTCAACTCAATAATTAAATAGATGATAAATATGCCTTACAAACGCCTTTTTGATTTCATTCTTAGTTTTATTGGTCTCGGCCTAACTTGGTGGTTGATTCTATTAGCTTGGATTATCGCCTCTATAGACACCAAGTCTAATGGTTTTTTCTTGCAAAAGCGTGTTGGTAAAGATGGCAAGCTCTTTACTGTGATTAAGATTAAGACAATGCGTCCTGTCAGTGGGGTAGATACCACTATTACTCAAGACAGAGATCCACGAATTACCAAATGGGGACGTTTTTTCCGTAAAACTAAAATTGATGAGTTACCGCAACTTATTAATGTATTGTTTGGACAGATGAGTTTTGTTGGTCCTCGTCCTGATGTTCCTGGATATGCAGATCAGTTACAAGGTGATGAGAAGAGAATCCTCTCTATAAGACCTGGAATTACTGGGCCAGCAACATTGGCATATCGGAATGAGGAAGAGATCTTAGCGCAACAAGAAGATCCTCAAAAGTATAATGATGAAGTGATATATCCCGATAAGGTTCGAATCAATTTAGAGTATATAGACAATTGGTCATTGCAGAAAGATATATATTATATCTATAAAACTATTGTGAAATAATTAAATAAATACAGGTATTCAAATGTTAAACACCCCATTTTCCCCATGGCCCTCTTTTGCAGAAGAGGAAGGTAATGCCGTTAAGAATGTTCTACTCTCTAATAAGGTAAATTATTGGACTGGGACAGAGTGCCGAGATTTTGAGAGAGAATTTGCTAAGTGGTCGGAGAGTCATTATGCAATTGCATTGGCCAATGGTACAGTTGCTCTAGATCTAGCGCTCAATGCATTAGAGATTGGTGCCGGTGATGAGGTGATTGTTACTCCACGGACTTTCTTGGCTTCCGCTTCTAGTATCGTAAATGCTGGTGCGAAGCCTGTCTTTGCAGAAGTGGATGCAGACTCGCAAAATATCACGGCAGAGACGATCGAGAAGGTGATTACTCCTCGAACCAAAGCGGTCATCTGTGTTCATCTTGCCGGTTGGCCATGTGATATGGATCCTATTATGGCATTAGCAGAGAAGCATCATTTCTATGTAATTGAAGATTGTGCGCAAGCGCATGGGGCGATGTATAAAGGGCGCTCTGTTGGTTCTATTGGTCATATTGGCGCTTGGTCTTTCTGTCAGGATAAGATTATGACTACCGGCGGGGAAGGCGGCATGGTAACCACTAATGATGAACAGCTCTGGAAGAAGATGTGGGCATTTAAGGATCATGGTAAGAGCTATGATGCGGTCTATCACAAGGAGCATGCACCGGGATTCCGTTGGCTACATGAAACTTTCGGAACCAATTGGCGCATGACAGAGATGCAAGCGGTAATTGGACGGATTCAATTACAGAGAATGCCGGAATGGCATCAGGCACGTCTCAAAAATGCCACTCAGATTTGGGAAACGGCTCGTCAATTACCGGCACTGCGTGTACCAGAGTTACCGACAGAGATTACCCATGCGGCCTACAAATGTTATTGCTTTGTCCGTCCGGAACAACTCAAAGAAGGGTGGTCTCGGGATCGTATTATCGAGGCAATGATTGCCAAAGGTGTTCCCACCTTCTCAGGCTCTTGTTCTGAAGTCTATTTAGAAAAGGCCTTTGATAACACAGATTATCGACCAGAATCACGTTTACCGGTAGCTCAAGAATTAGGGGAGACAAGTCTGATGTTTATGGTTCATCCTACTTTGACCGCCGAAGAGATCGAGAAGACCTGTCAGGTGTTGGTGGAGGTGATGGCTGAGGCGGGGCGGGTTGTTGCTCATTAATGATGTAAATATTAAGGGCAATATTTTAAACTGATTTAGCATAGGTTCAGCTTGAAATGGCTGTTAAGTATTAGTACACTGCGAGAATGAAGAATAAGATAAGAAAGCGAGGGGTATTATGGTAGCTCCGAAAGAAGAAGTTGTAGAAATATTAGATTTCTTGTATCAGAAAATGGTTGAAGAAAGTTTATTTTCTGAGTTCGAAAAACACAAATATGCTAGAAAAATGCAATTTGTTGGAAAAAAAACAGTAAGAGATAATCTAGCATGGGCTTACTTTGAAGCATGTTCTAATAACGAGCAGGATGCACTTTTTTATTTTAAAAAATCATTAAAATATAACGATGCTATATTTTTAGAAAATTATTTTACCTATTTAATTAGGAATGGAAGAATTGAAAATCTTATAGCGGCTATCGAAAATGCTAACTCAAAAGAAAGTTTTGCTGGAGTAGCAAGAGTAAAATACGAATTGTTTTTTACAAGTATCTTACAAGGAAATATAGATGCTGCAAATCTAGCACTAGATTCATTAATAAATTTGAAAAAAAATTTTTTTGAAGCCAATGAAATTAATATTAGCATGAGAGATAAGTTGAGAAATTTTATAGAGTATGCTGGATTGAGTGATTCAGAGTTGAAGGTTCTAGGATCTATTTTTATTACACTCATAGAAAAATATAATCTTTTTCTTCGAGGAAGAATTGATTTTAAAACATATGAAGAGTTTGATGTTAACCATATCTCGCTCATTATTGATAATAGGCATAAGAGTATCTTGGGCAAGTTAAATCTTGAATTAGCAATGAATATGGCATCTCAACGATTTTTCGATAATAAGAAATTTTCAGCTTCTATAGATATGATGGGGCAAGATAAGATCATGGCAAATAAGGATATTGCACTGCCGAAATGGGTGGAATAAGTCATGGCTGTATCGAGTAACGATTTCTTAGCTCTCTCGGAACAATTACTTGCAATGTCGGATAGCGAGATAGCGTATCGAAATGTCATATCTAGATTATATTACTGTTTAATTCATAGTGTTGCAGCAGAGTTATCAGCTGATGCCCCTACCCAGTATCATACAAAAATGGAACGTTATCTCAAGGATAGCGCTAGGCATTCGGAAAAAGAAATAATTGCGAGTGAAAAGTTAGTCCGTTTAGGGCATATGTTAGCTGCTAGAAGAGCTAAAAGAGTGATTGCTGATTATAAATTAACAGAAACTGTGACGGAAGAGGATGCTGAAGGGGAAATGGTAATCACTCAAGATATTTTAAGTTACTTGCATAGTGATGAACTAGATGAGTCTGATTAAAACTTGTGTCGGGATTTTCTGAGGTTAGATGGTAAGCTTACAAGCGTAACAACACGACAGTGCAAAACGCTCTGATGAGAGAAATGCGCGAATTAAGCAACAAGCGGATCTTAGAAGTGAAGACCCTCTTTAGAATCTTATGACCCCAAATAGGACGGTCGGGAATCCTTATTTTAAAGTTGATTCAATACGACGCTACAGTTATAAATAGTGATAGAGTGTAATTTACCATTACTGAATTTTATCAGCTATCATTATTGTATGATGCTTTAGGCCGAAGTGGCCGGAGTACAGATTTTAATCATTAGGGTAGAGACAATGCAGTTTACAGTTAAAAAGGTTGGGAAAATAGATCAAGCGAGTTTTGATCTTAAACCATTGACAATATTGATAGGACAAAATAATAGCGGGAAGACATATGCCGCTAGTGCTTTATGGGCTGCTATCAATAGTATCAAAAAGAGAACTATTCTTGGTGATTCCGTAAAAACTAAACTGATCCATTTAATTCATCAATTAACAGCTAAAGCATTACAAGAAAAAAGCCCTCAACAGCAAGATGTGCCTGAATCACTTTCTAATAAGATTAAAGCAGAAGTCTCCTGTTATCTTGAGCAAAACTCTAGAATGATTCTAAGACAGTGCTTTAAATTTGATGGATTTGATGAGGAATCAAAGCTTCTTTTTAACAATGAACCGAACCTTATATTGTCGATCAATGTTCAGGTGACACCCATATTGGTGTCAGAGGAAATAAGCGCGAAAGAGGAAAAAGAGTTCACGGCTTGCTTTACCTTCAAATGGCGCGGTCGTAAAGAGAGTCACCATAATGAGGTGTTGGAATATAAAATCAGAGCAGCCCCCCTTTCAGAAGCGCTTTTAACAGAGCATGAGAGTGAGCTCTATATTGCCTTACTTGAGCGAACTGAAAAGGAGATTATTGGGCATACTTATTTTGGGGAGATGTGGGATAAGTTTGAAAATCTACTCTACATTCCGGCAGCAAGAACGGGTATTTTATTAACATCCGATTTCTTTATACAAGGCACTATCGCACGGTGGAAAGAAGCAACAGAGGTCTTAGAAAAGGAGAACGATCCCTTTTTATTAACCGAAAGCTCTGAAGAGAGGCATTCTTTTGTAGAGAGATTCAAGGGTAATTTAACAGAACCCTTAATTGCCTTTACGGAAGAGATTAATCGGAGAAGCTCTGTGAGAAATCAAAAAGCGAAGGGGAGTACAACGCCTTTGAATAATATTAAACGATTATTATCAGGGGATATTCGCTCAAACTCACCTAATGTCGATCGGCCAACTTTTGAATATCAACCCGAGGGTCTTGAACATGCTATTCCGCTCTCTGCAAGTTCCTCACTGGTGACTGAAGTGGCCGCATTATCAATATTAAATCCGGTTTTAGCGGATTCTTTTATTATTTTTGAAGAGCCTGAAGCGCATCTTCATCTTGCTGCACAAAGAGAGATGGCGAAGATTATTATCCAATTGGTCAATAGCGGTTGTTATCTACTCATCACAACACATAGTGATACATTTTTACAGCAATTAAATAACTTGCTGTTACTCAATAATCATCCACAAAAAGCGCGATTATTAAAAAAATTTGGTTTAACCGATGATGACATACTTGCCCCTAATCAAGTATCTGCTTACGACTTTGATTGCGATGGTGATCATAGAACAACAGTTCATCCAGTAGCATTTGGTGAATATGGTTTTGTTGCTGAGTCTTTAAATAAGGTTTTGATCAGTTTAGCAGAGCAATCGCATGAAATAATTACAACGCTAGAAAGGGAAGGAGATTAGGGCAATGATAAAGAATCCTTTTTTAAGTCTCTTAAAAAACGATTTATGTTATGTCATCGAAAAAAAAGAACCTATAACCATTAGAGAGAAAAAACAAGGTGGAGCGGGATGTTGCACTTTTAGATCCCAATATGATGTACTGATGATTAAGGCTAAAGACCAAGGAACTGCCTTATGGGCTTTAGTGAATCAGAAATGCTCGGAAGGTGCCTTTTTAGAGATCAAAGAAGATGGAAAGAAGGTATTACATATTGTAGAGATGAAGAGTAAATGTAGGCTATCTGATTTTATGAAAGTCTGTGATCAGCTAGAGGGCATGTATTACGCCTCATTGGCAGTGATGGCTATTTTGAAACTAGGGATTCCTGATCAAGTGATCTCGTATGTCGCTTATAAATCAACGGATCTTGAGCATCCATCTCGGTTACCTCTTTATCAGAATAAACAGCTTGTAGGTGTAAATACAGATGGGGTTCGTATATTAAACTTTTGGAAAAATGATGAGATACAATTCAAACATTGCTTCTCGTCATTGATTAAAGGCAAGCGTGACCAAGATGGAAATTATGATTTTGGCACTGTTTAAGTTATTTTAGGCATTGATATCTTGACGATAAGAATTAAGCGATGATTTCAAAAAATCTCTGAAAATTACAGCACTATTTTATTCATAACAGTGTTAACTGATTAAATCATGATTGATCTCGCTGAGAGCATTGAAGATCAAGTTTAACACTCTTTATAACACGCAAAAAACATTTAAATTTTTGTGTTTTTTTAGTATACAATATGTAAATAAATTATTGTTAATATTTTATTAAGTTATTTATTTTAAAAGAATATATTGGATACTAACATCGATGAGTAACAAATTTATACTGCCTTTTCTATGTCATATGGCCGTAATGGTGTTTGGCGTTAGGTTGTGCATGATCAGCGTATTAGTAGGTGTAAGATAATGCTAAAACAACGACTTCTTAGCTGGTCACGCCGTAGAAAGCGCTTGGTACAGGTAGTGACTGATATTCTGCTGATTTGGCTCTCATTAGCGTTGGCTTTTATTGTGCGCATTGGTTGGGATGACACTTGGGAAGTTTGGGAGCAGTTTATCTGGCTCTATATGATTGCGCCGTTGATTTCGATCCCGATCTATATCCGGATGGGGATGTATCGTGCGGTGATTCGTTATGCTGGGAAGGAGTTACTAGTCACGATTGCGAGGGCGGTGACGGTATCGGCGCTCTTTTTAGCGTTAGTCATCTATTGGTATCGTGATGCGCCGATGGAGGCTCCTCGTTCATTGGTAATCAATTATTGGTGGATTAGTTTATTAATCTTAGGTGGATTGCGGTTATTGATGCGCTACTACTTCCTAGGGGATTGGTGGGATTTTCTCAATGCCTCTTTTAATAGCCATTTCCATGATAAGGCGCCAAAGGTGGCAATTTATGGGGCGGGTTCTGCCGGTAACCAATTAGCGGCGGCACTGAAAATGGGGCGCGCGATGCGGCCGGTGGCATTTATTGATGATGATCCGCATATTGTGAAGCGAACGATTGCAGGGATACGGGTTTATTCGCCGAGAGATCTAGAGAAGATGCTCAAGGAGACAGGCGCAACACAGATTCTCTTGGCGATGCCCTCTGCAAGTCGAGCGCGGCGGCGAGAGATTCTCAATCAGCTTGAGCGCTACTCCCTTAAAGTTCTGAGTATTCCTGGATTTATGGATTTAGCGAAGGGAACGGTGAAGGTTCAAGATCTACAAGAGGTGGATATTGCTGACCTATTAGGGCGAGATTGTGTGAAGCCTGATCAGAAGTTATTTGAGCGCTGCATCTATCAAAAGGTGGTGTTAGTCACAGGAGCAGGAGGGTCGATAGGTTCGGAGCTCTGCCGACAGATTGTGGATAGTGGTGCGGTGAAGCTGATACTTTTTGATCATAGTGAGTATAATCTCTATCGAGTGATGATTGAGTTAGAACAGCGAGTGAAGCGGGAGGCTTTGCAAATTGAGATTATCCCTGTTTTAGGCTCAGTGACGAACTTTGAACAGATTTTTAGGGTGATGCAGGCCTGGCAAGTGGAGACAGTTTATCATGCTGCTGCATATAAACATGTGCCGATTGTCGAGATGAATACCGTGGTCGGATTATATAATAATCTTTTTGGAACGCTCTATACAGCGCAAGCGGCGATTAAGGCGCAGGTAGAAAATTTTGTATTGATTTCAACGGATAAAGCGGTACGCCCTACGAATGTGATGGGTGCTACGAAGCGATTGGCGGAGATGACGCTTCAAGCCTTAAGCCATGAGCCATATCTGACCTTTTTTACGGGGGTTGGAGCGGAAGAAGGAGAAGCGGGTCGGGAATATGAGAATCAGACACGTTTTACTATGGTGCGCTTTGGAAATGTTCTAGGTTCTTCTGGATCTGTCATTCCGCTTTTTAGGGAGCAGATCAAAAGAGGGGGGCCTGTGACGGTCACACATCCGAATATTACCCGTTATTTCATGACAATTCCGGAGGCGGCGCAGTTAGTGATTCAAGCGGGTTCAATGGGTGTTGGTGGAGATGTCTTTGTCCTTGATATGGGTAAGCCGGTGAAGATTGCCGAGCTAGCTGAGAAGATGATCAGCTTAACCGGGCTCTCTATCCGTAGTGAGAAGAATCCCACGGGGGATATCGCGATTGAATTTACAGGTCTTCGCCCCGGAGAGAAGCTCTATGAAGAGCTATTGATTGGAGATAATGTCTCCGAGACCATCCACCCGATGATCATGCGCGCTAATGAAACAATGCTTCTGTGGTCGAGCTTCAAAGAACTATTAGCCCAGCTTTATAAGGCGATGGAACAAGAGGATTGTGTAGAGATCCGTAAATTACTTAGAGAATATGTCGATGGCTATGCTCCACAAGGGCAGATTGTGGATAAACTCTATTTACAGGAGAAGGGGTCTGGAGACTATAATTCACTAGAATGACACATCAATTATTAATTAATCAAAAGCGAGTTTAGGCTCGCTTTTAATATGGATTACCCCAAAGATAAAAAGACGCCGACTGACATTAGAGATGACCAGCCGGCGTAATTATATTGATAATACAAAGAGTCGAGAAAAGGGTTTGATTAGGGAGGCAAAATCCCATCCCGATCTCTAAGTATTATAAGGATAGTAGCCTAGTAATAAATGTGGGAAAAATTTTTGAAATAATTTTAATTGTAGGAAGAATCGTAAATTTTTCCGGCAATATGTTGATGGCGATATCCCTTCAAAGGGACATTGTGTGTATTTACAATGGAAACGATTAGGATAAAAGAGAAGCACCTAGGCGCTCTTTTGGGGAGTGATTATAGGCTTAAACTTTAATCGTTCAGTGAGTATCTTATTATGGTCAAAGATCATAATTCGCTCTCCGCCATTTCTATGTGCTAAGTGCAAAGGATATTCTTTACCTGTAAAGCCAATCCTATTAACAATAGTAATTGTAGTTGATTGTGGTTATAATCCCTTTATAACTTCCAACTTTAGGAATATAGAATATGATATTTACAAGAGTAAAGGTGAAAAACTTATACTGCTTCGAAGAGACAGAGCTAGATTTAACCTATCCAAGAAGAATTACAGATAGCGTGATCGAGCATGAATATTTAGATGAACGAGCTTCTAATTTTAGATTCAAACGGTTATGCATTATCTCTGGTGCCAATGCTTCTGGGAAAAGCTCATTTGGAAAAGTGATGTTAGATATTATCAATATCATATCGAGAGGCCGGGAATGGGCAGAGAAACATAGTTATCATTTAACGGTAGAAGATCAGCCCGGAGAGATAGAGGTTGAGTTTGTCTATCCTACTGCATCACAATTAAAGTTCAGAACGCTTTTTCTACAAATACATTCAGGGATTTTTAAGTTTAGATACGCAGAATGCCCTATCTCAAAATATGATAGTGTTGAGCGTTGTAGAGAGAAAATAGCGGGTATCTTGGAGAATAAAAGAGCGCATGGATCTAGTATCTATTTAGATAACCTTGATGGGGATAGCTATCACTCAAAATGGGATGCGTTAGAAAAACAACTCTCTGAAGAGCCACTTTCTAAAAGCTGGGCGTTTATTATTTCGAACATCAATAACTCATCGGATGCTCATTATATTGATAAAGAGAATAAAAACTATAAGTCCATATTATTGAAAATATTGAAAACATTTGATCCTTCAATTGAGAGAATTGCGGATATTTTTGAAGAAGATAGCGAAGGCAATCGATATATAACGGGCTATCGTATCTATTTTTCTAATGGAAAACATTGTGCAATGAATGAGAAAGGTGAACTTGATCGGGAATATGCGCACCTGTTTTCACAAGGAACTTATCAAGGCATTGCAGTTGCTGGATTTACGCATAATCTAATAAGAGAGATGTCTCACCCGAAAGTATCGGGGACTTTCTTTTTAGATGAAAAGATGTCCAATAGTCATACGGAAATAGAGCGGGAGATCGTGAATTTATTGGCGCAAAAGACCAATAGATACTCTCAGTTTTTTTATACGACCCATAATTACGATATATTGGAAATGGGCTTTCCGATGCACTCTTTTGTGTTTATAAAGAGAGAGAGAGGCGGGAATCCTCAGTTTATATGGGCTGATCAAGCTTGTAATAAAAACGATAGGAATATTTTAAGTTATGTAAAAAATAATTTTTTTAATACCATTCCTGATGTAAGTTTATTGGATGAAATCTTATGGGCAGAATAAAGAATCAAACAAATACATATATCTCTAAAACAGACTCGCCGAGATATTAATACATAATCCCAAGATCGTCATATTAAAGAGAAATGAGATAATTGATTGCAGTAAAACCGCCCGGCGCATGGGGGTTGAGCTGATGGAGACATCGGCGGTTTGGGAGGCGACGGCGATGGTGAAGGAGAAGTACATAAAGTCCGAATAGGTGGGCGTTGTGATCTTATCGGGGAAGAGAAGCCAAGGTTTATCTGGATTGGGATTACCGTAATAGAGATGGGCATAGTGCATTGTGTAGCCCATTGGGAGCAGAAGCCAAGAAGAGAGCAGGGTGGAAGCGGTTAAGATATATTGCAAGATCTTATCCCGGCCAGTCAAACCATCATGACCGCCAAGCCCAAAGAAGAGGGCAAGTAGGCTTGCACAGCAGCCAAGGAGCAGAAAGAAGAAGACCATTTTTGCGCTCTCATCCTCTTCGCGCGTGATATCGCGGATATTTTGGTGATGATGAAAGAGGATTTTCTGCATCAGAAAGAGTAGATAGATCCAAGAGAAGGCATTCCAGCTGACGATAAAGGCGGTGAAAATCGTGTGGCCTTGAATCAGAATGATAAACACCACTATCGCCACCAGCAATGAGAAGATAAAACGTAATCGAGTGTGCCAAGCGTGAGAGATCACGTGAAATAACCAATGCATAAACGCTCCAAAATAGGGTTAATACTTTTATAGTAAGATTGGTGCAAAATACGCATGGCTTAAATGTCGGCGCAGCGATTGATCGAGGCAAGGAAGCCATTCTATCCGGTATCTTGCAAGCGCTATTTAGTAAGGCTTGATGTGCTTGTTAAAATCCCATGCTCGCTGCTTAAAAACCACTTTGCTTAAACCCAAATTACTATAATGATTGTAATATTCATGATTGTAATATTATATTAAACATTTAAGCGAATTATTTTACCGATTATTTGTGATGATTGGCGGTGTAAAAACAGTCATCTAATAGAACAGCTCTGCAAAGTAGCGGTAATAGAAGATATGGGCGAGCTCGATGGTGATGAAGATATGAATGAGCATCAAGGGCGCGAGGAGAACCGCACCGACAATAGGGCCTCTACGAGGAGGGGGACCATATTGGTTGATCGCGCCGCTGCCGGGGATAAAGAGAAATACGATAAAGATGAGAAGGGCGGCAAACTGAAGAAAGATCAGAAGGAGAAGCGTAGTGCCGGTCACAATGAGGGCGAGTGTCCGATCAATATCGCAATCTTTGAGGCGCAGGTAGAAGATACGCAGTAGAAAGCAACTCATTAAAGCAAGACTAATAATCGTAAACCAGCCATTAGTCGAGAGAAAATCCATATCTCGGCGGATGAGATAGAGATTGGCAATGCCAATGATGCAGATGATCAAGAAATTAATCGCTAAGGCGTTCGCAAAATTAAGACGGCCTAAACGACCTTGACCGCTAAAACCGATCGCATCCGGAGGCGCATAGAACATGGGCGCAGGCTCAGCGGCAGGGGGAACATAAGCCGGTGCAGGGATATAAACCGGAGTCGGAGCACCGTAGGTATAGCTTGTAGGATAAGGCGCTACAGGATAGGGTGCAGGATAAGAGGCGGCATTAGGATGATCCACAGCCGTTTTAAGCTGATTGATATCCTGATCTAAAGATTGCAACTTTTCGAGCTGCTTCTTCTTAGCTTCAAGGGCCCCGAACTCGCTATTGAGTTCTTTTTCTAGCGCTGAGATCTCACTCGTCAATTTTTGAATCGATTTCTTATGGGATGCAGCCATAAAATAGTCAACCTGTAGTCTGTTGGTGGGTAAAATGTCTTGTCTTATTTCGATCGATATTGTGTTACAACGTTATGATTACAAAGCGATGAATTAAGCGATTATGACAATGCTACTTTAGAGTAGCGCGTGCAGGGGGGATTAGACCTAAGATAAAGATCAGCACAAGGCTTATTGTAATGATATAGAGATAATTGATCCCAAAGATCCCCTGTTCAAAGGCTTCTATCTTGTAATTAATATAGCGTGCGGCAAATGCTTCATTGTAGAGATTACTGCTAAAAATTGTCTTAAAACTAGCTATAAAATCAGGAATATAAACGAGAAAAGAGGGTAGATAAAAGAGTAAAAAGGTCTCCCGATGAGGTGAAAAATCACGAACACGACCAAAGATAATATAAGTAATGAAGGCAAAGGCGATAACCGCAAAGGGGATAATCGTAATATCGGCAATCATCAAACCTAATTGAGGAATATGCTCTATCAGAGCGATGATCAGCACGGTGGTAACAAATATTAGTACGATATAAATCAGTAGGCAAAGCCAATAATCTTTTTGTGATATTCTAGCCATAAATTGTAATCTCTCACATCCTGTAGTCGATTTCGCTTGTATTTTATAAAATCAACACTTTTAAATCAATTTGATAACAATAACGCAAATTATGTCAAGATTAGTGATGTTCGTTCATTATTGGGCTTTAACGGTGTAATATGTTCAATCTAAAGGATCTTTATCTTGACCTTAAAACAAAGACCCACAAGGGGCCTTTGAGGATGCATCACGATGGTAACCATTATAGTTATAATAACTATCAATAAGTTATGAATGGTGGTTAATCAAGTATCCTTTTAAAATTCTTGGAAAGAATCAACTTAATAGAAGCGATAGCGAACGCCGAGATAGATTTCTTGTGATTCGATTTTTGCTTTCATCTGCTCATCTTGTAGGCCGCGCGCGTTAGAGAAGGCATTCCAGCCGCTCTCTGTTTTACCTGAGTCGGTATAGCGATAGCCAAGATCAATATTAAAATTTTCTATAGGGCTATAACTTGCACCAACGCCGAGAGAGTAAGCGATATTGCGATCGCTGTTGCTATTATATTGGCGAGATTCATTACCTTGCCAACCTTGTGATTTGAGCTCTGCAATCCCTAAGCCGGCATTGATATAGAGGGCGATCTCATCGTTGATATAGAAATCTTTATAGACATTGAGCATTAATCTTTGAGATCTAATTTTATGGTGGTTAAGGCTTGTGGGGAAAGCCGTGGACCCACTTGTAAATTCATTCTCTTTTGGGAAGACATATTCCCCTTCCACCCGCCAAGCAGAGGCAAACTGATAGCCAATGGCTAAAGAACCAGAGGTATATTTCTTGCTCTCATCACCTTTGACAAAGCTGCCAATCCCCGGGCGCGCACTCGTATCCATATTTTTGGCTTTCTGATCTGTATAGATCACTCTGCCTGCAGCATAGTAGCCTTCCATGGGGTTATAACTGTCATCACTATAAATGCTATCTTCGCTATAAGCAAAAGCGATACCGACTGTCGAAAGGCTCACTAGCGTTGCACCGACTAAAATCCGTTTTTTCATCTTGAAATATCCTATAAATGAATAATTACCACATTGGTTGCAAGAGCTCTATTTTATCTAGCTGAGGTCTTTGTGGATATTGACTTGAATAAACCGAGTAAATATCAGCGGCAAACATGACCGTCTTCTCCATATAGGTCGATTATGTGACCTACTGATCAGTAATGGTGAGAAATAGTGTTAAACGGTGGGTAGGCTCAAAAATGAGGTTTAATCAGGGTCAAGAATATACACAAAACCTGTCTCGATACGAGAATGTCTTGCAACTTCACAAAAAATCATATAGTTAAAAAGATAATGAGTCAACTAACTTGGACAGATTATGGTGTAACTGATTTGAGAAATTGTACTTTGCGTATGATGTCACTGCGGATAGTGATTTTTTGGATCGGGCAATAGGGTTGGAAAGACAGGTTTAAAAGCTGTTTAATGCCTGTTTAAAATATGTTTAAACGTCATTTAAGATAGAGAGCTTGAATTGCTTAAATTATACTCAAAATAAGATAGATGAATAATTTCCCTTCTCTTCTTGATAATAGATCTGTTATATGTAGAGATCGTTAAGGTTATATTTCCAATCGCTTTTTAAAAACCCAAAATCAAAATATATAATAAAAACAGATAGAAATAAGATGAAAAAGCGATAGGAAAACCGATAAAAATAGTTATAAAAAAATAATAACAAAGGAGTCAGGAGTGTTAAGTTTAATAGGATTTGCCACAATTATCACGATTGTGACGTTATTAATTCGGGGTCAGGTGATCCCGATTGTTGCTTTGACCTTGATCCCCATTTTAGGGGCGCTGATCGCTGGATTTGGTATGGCGGAGATCGGGGAGTTTTTCAAGTCGGGATTAGGCTCGGTGATGAATGTGGTGGTGATGTTTATCTTTGCCATTATCTTCTTTGGAATCTTGCAAGATGGTGGGCTTTTTGATCCGTTGATCAATAAGATGATTCAATTAACCCGCGGTAATATTATTACGATCTGTATAGGAAGTGTGGTGATTGCGGCCATTGCACAGTTAGATGGCTCTGGGGCTTCGACTTTTCTGATCACGATTCCGGCGTTATTACCGCTTTATAAGCGAATGCGTATTAGCCCCTATCTCTTAGTGCTTCTGATTGGGGGGAGTGCGAGTATTATGAATATGATTCCTTGGGGCGGGCCGCTTGGTCGAACCGCGAGTGTAATCAATGTGGATGTGACGGATTTATGGCGGCCATTAATTCCGGTCCAAGTGGTGGGGATGATCTTGATGGTGGGGCTAGCGACGCTCTTAGGCATTCGTGAAAAGCGGCGTATTGCAGCGCTTCCCCCGTTGACAGCAGCGCAACTTGAGGAAGATACTTCAGATGCCGCGCCAATAGAGATTAATAAGCGGCTCTATCTCTTTAATTTGCTTCTTTCGATAGCGATTATTGCAATTCTTGTAACAGGAATTATTCCGGCGGGATTTGCATTTATGATTGGTGTTGCGATTGCTTTACCGGTGAATTTTCGATCGATCAAATTACAAAATGAGTGTATTAAACGCCATGCGCCTAATGCATTATCAATGGCTTCTATCATTCTTGCGGCCGGTGTATTCTTAGGTGTGCTCAATGGTACGGGGATGTTGACGGCGATTGCGGAGAATCTCATCAGTATTATGCCTGACTTTATGGGGCGCTATATTCATCTGATTATTGGTTTCTTTGGTCTGCCTTTTGATCTCTTATTGAGTACAGATGCGTACTATTTTGCGTTGCTACCGGTAGTGAATCAGATAGCTGCAACATATGATATTCCCGCAACTTCCACTGCATACTCGATGATTGTGGGCAACATTGTCGGCACTTTTGTCAGCCCATTCTCTCCGGCGTTATGGTTAGCATTAGGGCTTGCGAATATCGAGATGGGGCGTTATATCCGTTACGCTTTCTTCTGGATGTGGGGAATCGGGATCTTACTCCTCATTGCCGCAGTGATGATGGGTATCATTACCGTATAAGCATTCAAAGCTGATTCCCGGCGGGAGGGAATGCCAAATCTGCCGGCGCGCGATCGTTGAAAGAGCGGGATATTTCCCCCCGGCGATGAGATAACTTATCTTATACCAATAAAGATAGTTCTAACTTTTCAGATGTGGGGAAAACTTTTGAAATATTTTATTTTTATTCAAATCTGATTCCCGGCGGGAGGGAATGATCGTGATTCTAGAGGGATCCCGCGCCCGCGGGTGAGGGATTATCAATCTCTCGGCAATGCCCGGCAAAGATGAATGATCTATTTATGATCTCGGCATTGAAAGATGCCAAATCTGCCGGCGCGCGATCGTTGAAAGAACGGGATATTTCGCCCCGGCGATGAGATAACTTATCTTATACCAATAAAGATAGTTCTAACTTTTCAGATGTGGGGAAAACTTTTGAAATATTTTATTTTTATTCAAATCTGATTCCCGGCGGGAGGGAATGATCGTGATTCTAGAGGGATCCCGCGCCCGCGGGTGAGGGATTATCAATCTCTCGGCAATGCCCGGCAAAGATGAATGATCTATTTATGATCTCGGCATTGAAAGATGCCAAATCTGCCGGCGCGCGATCGTTGAAAGAACGGGATATTTCGCCCCGGCGATGAGATAACTTATCTTATACCAATAAAGATAGTTCTAACTTTTCAGATGTGGGAAAAACTTTTGAAATATTTTATTTTTATTCAAATCTGACTCACGGCGGGAGGGAATGATCGTGATTCCAGAGGGATCCGGCGCCCGCGGGTGAGGGATTCTCAATCTCTCGGCAATGCCCGGCAAAGATGAATGATCTATTTATGATCTCGGCATTGAAAGATGCCAAATCTGCCGGCGCGTGATTGTTGAAAGAACGGGATCATTCGTTCCGGCGATGCGGTGAATTGTCTTATGAAACAGATGCTGATTGTTTAGCGCTCTGCTCATTGAGTGCCCATTGAATATGTTCTTGTACCATCTCATCGGTGGTAGCTAATCGCTGTTGTAAGGCAATGATATTAGACTCGCTATAAGGGCTGTTGCCAATACCGATGGCGATATTGCGAAGCCAGCGCTGGTAACCGAGCCGGCGAATGGGGGAGCCCTCTGTTTTGCGTAGGAATTCCGCTTCACTCCAAGCAAATAGTTCAAGTAGGGTGGAAGCATCCAGTTGATGCCGAGGCAAGAAATCTTCGGTATTGAGAGTCACTGCAAAGCGATTCCAAGGGCAGACAATCTGGCAATCATCGCAACCAAAGATCCGATTCCCCATCGCTTGGCGATACTCCACCGGAATGGCACCAAAATGTTCAATCGTTAGATAAGAGATACATTTACCGGCATCAATTTGAAAGGGTGCGACAATGGCATCAGTTGGGCAGGCTTTAATACAGCGAGTACACTGGCCACAATGATTGGTAATGGGTTCACTTGGGATCTCAATACGCCGGGAGAGTAGCAGTTCCCCGAGGAAGAAGAAGGAACCTCGTTTCGGGTGAATAATCATCGTATTTTTACCAAAAAAACCAAGCCCAGATTTTTGACTAAAGGCGCGTTCAAGCACCGGCGCACTATCCACAAAGGCCCGAAATTCTAACCCGGGGATCTCCTCTTGGAGCCATTTCCCAAGCTTAGTGAGCATATTGCGCAGTACTTTATGATAATCCCTGCCGAGAGCATATTCTGCAACATAGGCATGATTCGGGTCTTCAAGCCGCGCTTTAGCATCAATTTCCGGATTAAAGTAATGAAGCTGTGCGGTCAGCAGCGAAACGGTGCCGGGCACAAGCTGATCCGGGTGGTAGCGTTTTTCGCCATGCTTTTCCATATAATCAAGATCGGCGTGATAGCCCTTACCGAGCCATTCGATAAAGTAATCCCGGTTAAGGCCGGGATCGATATCACTACTGGAGAGTTCACTAATGCCGAGTGCTTGAGCTTTTGCTAGAAGCCGCGAAATAAATTCCGGCGATTGAATAGAGTCATTCATTCGGGGGATTAAGATTCCGCAAGGAGGCGCTCTTGATATTTTCGCTCAAGGGCATCTTTAACATAAGGATGGACAATGGCACTAATATCGCCGCCGAGCATCGAAGCTTCCCGTACCATGGTGGAGGAGACGAAAGAGTATTTTTCACTAGGGGTGAGAAAAATCGTTTCGATATTGGCATTGAGGTGACGATTGAGGCTTGCCATCTGAAACTCATATTCAAAATCAGAAACCGCACGAAGACCTCGCACTAAAACACGACTATTAATCGTATCCATAAAGCGCACGAGAAGATTATCAAATCCGACAACTTCAATATTGTCATACTCTTTGAAGATCTCTTGGGCCATATCGATACGCTCTTCAAAGGTGAAGAGTGGCTTTTTCTTAGGGCCACTGATTTTAGCGACTGCAACGATGAGCTTAGGAAATATGCGTGCCGCACGAACAATAATATCCGAATGCCCATTTGTAATAGGATCAAAAGTACCGGGATAAACAGCAGTATATTCGCTCATGTTGCAACCTCTTACTGACATAGGATTGACTGTATAGTACAGATAAATAGATTGAGCCCATATTACCTGATTTATGTTGGGATTTCGAGGGGGAGTGATGAAGATCGAGTTTATCAATGTTACTCAGTCAGATGATTATACTATCTCAGGAATGAAAGTATATCCTGTATGAAAATCCCTTATTTTTATGATGTCTCCTATATTTTTTGTAATTGAGTCGGATTTAATTATTTTTTTGATAGGAGTAAATGATGGGGATTTTAAAAAAATTGACTTTAAATTTGCTGGACACAACAAAAGAGGGCTGGAGTAAGGATATTTCCGAAGAGTTATTTATCTCTAAATACGAAGATCTGTTTAGATCTATTAGTACAGAGATATTTATCAATAGGTCAGATATTAATTCTGATCATAGAGCAGATTACTATGGATATTTTGAAAGTGAGGAGGGGAATGTAGCGTCTGCCATTTTATCTATTACCAAAACTAAAGTGAGAAAACTCACAAAAGTTTTGAATATTCATATCTCGCCTGTAATTAGTGAAAATTTTCAAGAAGAAGATATTATGACTATTGCAGGGATCTATAAGTCTTTAATCAGTCAGTTTTTTGCATTGTCTCATCAAAATGAGGGGGAAGTGAAAGTTTATGCTCGAAGTGAGTTTGAATTAAAAACATTTAAACGAGTAACCGAAATTCTTAGAAATGCTGGAAATGACATTGTGGCTATAGAAGGACATTGGATGATCATCAATTTATCCTAAAACTAAACCGGTTGTGAGGATGGTAATTACAGCTGTTGTATGATAATTTTAATAAAATGGATTATGAGAAAACTCGTTTCTGTAAGGATAAAGTTTAACTAGTAAGTATTGACCATAACAATAATGATCAATATATAATGATTTAATTATATTTAATTATATTTAATTTTATCAGTAAATAATTGAATCAATTTTTAGAGTAAAAGAGGGAAAAATGGCAAAATATAATATTCTTGAAATGACTAACCTAATCAATCAAGCGGTCAATGAGGTTTTTGCTACGGCAGAAAAGAACGAGATTCAAGAGATGTTAGAAGCGGGTTATCAAGGCGCATTAGAATTGGCAGGCTTGCAAGCTTCAAAAGTTGCAGCTTAGAATATTTGTCATCTAGGATAGATGAGAATAGAAACCTCCATTTCGGAGGTTTTCCTTTTTAAGCGCTTATCTATATTCTCGAAGCAATCCCGAGAAATTAGAAAATCCCTCACTAGCGGGCGCGGGATCTCTCTGGAGTTGCAAACATTCCCTCCCGCCGGGAATCGGCTTTTAATAAGAATGAAAAAATTTCAGAAAGTTTTCCCACATTTGAAAAGAGGGTGCTATTCTTATAATTATAGTTGTTTCATAAGATAAGTTATCTCATCGCCGGGGCGAAATATCCCGCTCTTCCAACAATCGAGCGCCGGCAAATTAGGCATCTCTTAATGCGGGATAATAAATAGATCGTTCACCTGTACCGGGCAATGCCGAGAGATTGATAATCCCTCATCCGCGGGCGCGGGATCTCTCTGGAGTTGCAAGTATTCCCTCCCGCCGGGAGTCAGATTTGATTTATTTAAGAATAATCTTTCAATCTCCCGTTGAGTTTGAAGCGTGCTAGAATACGAGGCTTATATTACTTATTTTAAATTCGTATTCTAACTGATTAGCAAGAGATGGCCATATGACAACTTTCACCAATCCATTGCCCCAATATCGCCCTTGTACTATAGAGGATTATACCAAGCGTGCATTTGTCCATCATGAGATTGCCCGTAGAATGGTGGAGTATCTTGAGGCGGATCTAGCGCCTCAATCCATTTGGGTGGATGGCGCGCGTGATCATTATTTGACGGAATTACTGCAAGCGCGTTTTCCTGAGGCGGTGATTTATGAAAATATCTACGATAATGGCATGGCGGATCCGCAATTATTGCGCGTGGATATGGTGATCAGCAATCTCTATTTGCAAGATCTATGGGAATTAGAAGATCGAATCCGAGCCTATCAATTAGCGCTCAATGCCGGCGGAAAACTCTTTTTTACCACAATCGGTGTTGGGAGTTTTCAAGATTTGAGTCATGCCGAAGGGCCTGCGATCAATCAATTTCCGGATATTGAAGATATTGGGGATTTTCTACACGCGCTTGGCTTTAAAAATGCGGTGCTCTTTATTGAAAAGATCAATCTAACCTATGAGCGCTTATCAACGCTTCTATTAGATGCCAAAGCGGTTGCCGGCAAGCCTTTTACGCCGACCCAAGGATTACGTACGCGCCATTGGATTGCAAAATGGTATCGTTATTGTGATCAATTCCGTAAAGAAGATGGGATTTATGAAATCGGTTTAGATGTAATTTATGCCGAGGGTTCGCTCTCTGATATTAAAAATATCCAAGGGCAGAGCAACGAAGTCTATGTCGATATTAACAATCTCAAGAAGCCAGAATAGAACTATCTTTATTGATATAAGAGAAGTTATCTCATCGCCGGGGAGAAATATCCCATTCTTCTATAAATCGTGCGCCGGCAGTTGTGGCATCTTTCAATGCAGGATAATATAGTAAGATCGGTTCAAAATAAGCTCATTCAAATGCCGGCGCATCGATTGTAATAAGTAAGGAAGCGGTTCTATCCGGCATCTTGCAAGTGTTGTTTAAAACCATTTTTCTTAAACCAAATTTACTATAAATAGATCGTTCACCTGTACCGGGCATTGCCGAGAGATTGATAATCCCTCATCCGCGGGCGCGGGATTTGTATAGGGTTAGGAGGCTTTGAGTGCCTTACTCGCGGGCGCGGGATTTCTCTGGAGTTGCAAGCATTCCCTCCCGCCGGGAGACAGCTTTTAATAAAAAAATTCAAAATTTTTTCCACATCTTAAAAGCGGGTACTACTCTTATAATTATAGTTGTTTCATAAGACAATTCACCGCACCGCCGGGGCGGAATATCCCGCTCTTCCAACGATCAAGCGCCGGCAGATTTGGCATTGTCTCATACCGAAGCGTCTTAGAAACTATGTGCCGGCAGGTTTGGCATTTCTCAATGCAGGATAATAAATCGACCGTTCACCTGTACCGGGCATTGCCGAGAGATTGATAATCGCTCATTCGCGGGCGCGGGATTTGTATAGGGTTAGGAGGCTTTGAGTGCCTTACTCGCGGGCGCGGGATTTCTCTGGAGTTGCAAGCATTCCCTCCCGCCGGGAGACAGCTTCTGTTTAACACAACTAAGAATATGTATCTCAGCGCCGGGGGGAATGATCCCGTTCTTTTATGAATCGCGCGCCGGCAAATTTGGCATTGTCTCATACCGAAGCGTCTTAGAAACTATGTGCCGGCAGTTGTGGCATCTTTCAATGCCGAGAGAAAACTCTTAGAGTATTTAATTTTCCAGGCCAAGTTCTTTTCTCACTTCATCGCTACTGTAAGTCGGTTCGTCACCTTGATTAATACGATCAATCAATTGATGAGCCGCATAATACTCTTCCATTTCTTCAAGATGTTGCAAAATGGCTTCTTGAACATACTCTTCTTTGCTTTTGCCCATTTTTTGAGCCATAGATGTTAATCGAGTAGAAATATCATCAGGTAATTGTATTGCTAACATATTGCGCCTCTTCATCATAATATCTCCTTACAGTATAGTTAATCTTATTCTATTGTGGGAATTAGCTCAATTGGTAGGAATATTATTTGATTAACTAAGAAAATTTATTGCACCGCCGGGGCGGAATATTCCGCTCTTCCAACGATCAAGCGCCGGCAGATTTGGCATTGTCTCATGCCGAAGCGTCTTAGAAACTATGTGCATCGCCGAGGGAATGATCCTATTTTTTATAAATCTCGTGCTGGCAGATTGCGCCTATTATTAAATAATGATCTGTTGAAAGAGAGAAGTGATATCCATTTCTTGCTATTTACGGTAAAATAGCACTAATTTAGTTCTATATTGTTATTGAATATTTCATTGCACAATGATGCCAAGTCAAACGCATGATTGAAGGGAGAAAAGATGTTTACAGTAACGGATGCGGCAAAAACACAATTAGTCAAAAATTTAGAGGGAAGCAGTGCCGAAGCGATTCGAATAGCGCTCCAAAAATCAGGCTGTTCTGGCTATAAATACTATATTGATTTCTGTGATCAAGTGGATGATCGCGTTGAAATCTTATTAGAAAGCCCCATTATGGTAGTTGCTGATAAGGACATTTTACCTTATCTCGAGAATGTGACACTTGATTATATTCAAGATGGTATTAATCGGATGTTTAAGTTTAGCAATCCCGCTGCAAAAGCAGAATGTGGTTGTGGTGAGAGTTTTATGCTTTAATATTAATACCTTAGATAGAATAGCATAGATGATAAAGAGCAACTAAAAGGAATGGAACATGAGTGGAATCGCTGGAGTATTAAAGTTAAATCAGACTGCCGTAGATGAATCACTATTACAGAAAATGGCAGAGCCGATTGTCAAACGCGGGCCTGATGGTACGAATATCTTTCGCCGGAAAATGGTGGGATTAGTCCATACACGTTTGCAAGCGGTGAGTAATGGGATGGAACCTTTCTTTGATGAGGCGCTCGGCATTGCTGTGGCGACCAATGGAACGGTTTACAATCAGGCAGAAATTCGAGAAGAGCTTCGGGAAGTGGGTTATCAATTTTATACCGAATCTCAAGCGGAAGTCTTAACGAAAGCGTATCACTGCTGGGGCAATCTCTTTGTGGAGAAACTCGATGGGGCTTATGCCATTGCCCTTTGGAATGATGCGCAAGAGACACTACTTTTAGTCCGTGACCGCTTTGGTAAAAAACCACTCTACTACGGCTTTGGTCAATCAGGTGAGGCGTTCTATTTCGGTTCTAATACCCAGAGTATTATGCAGAGTCAAGATGTGGATACTTCGATCGATCCTGAAGCACTGCACTTTATGTACTCTCTGCACGCAGTGGTGCCGGCGCCGCTGACGATCCTTAAAGGGATTCGTAAAATCGCCCCGGGAAGCTACATGGTGATACAACATAATGGAATGGCCACAGAAACCGGTTATTGGGATTTGACGGCGAAACGTGATTATCCTGAATATGATCACGAAACCTGGAAAGAGGTCATTGAGAGCGCATTAACTTCGGCGGTTGTCAAAGAGATGGGCTCGGCGAATGAACCGGTGGGTGTATTGCTCTCGGGCGGCTTAGATTCCACATTGATTACGGCACTAGCGCTTGAATCGGGGGTTAAAGGGATTCAAACTTTCTCTGTGGGCTTTGAAGATCAGCCTGAAGAGAAGGGCTCGGAGTTCTTCTATTCAGATCAATTTGTCGATAAGTATCAAACAGATCACTATAAATTTGAGATTCCGAATAGCGAGGTTTTACTCAGGCTCCCTGAAGCGGTGCGGAATATGAGTGAACCGCTCTTTGGGCAGGATGCCATTGGCTTCTATCTACTCTCTGAAAAGGTGAAAACGAAAGCCTCAGTAGTACAGAGTGGACAGGGTGCAGATGAGCTCTTTGCGGGTTATTTCTGGTATCCTCAGATGGTAGAGAGTGGTGAATTTGACCCGTATGAGCGTTTTGCCCAATATTATCTTGACCGACCACATTCAGAAACATTGGATCTGTTCACAAAACCGTATCAGGTAGGCGATATCGCCGGCGATTTTATCCGTGATCATTTAACACGAGATGGCGCAGAAACGTTCTTAGATAAAGTATTACGCTTCGATGTGACTCGCTTAGCGGTAGATGATCCTATTAAACGGGTGGATAATATGACCATGGCACATGGTTTAGAAGCGCGTATGCCTTTCTTAGATCAGCGTTTAGTGGAATTAACGATGGCAATGCCGCCGGAATATAAATTGATGCATAACGGTAAAGGGATCTTAAAAGAGATCGCCAGAGGTCGTGTACCCGATGATATTATCGATCGTAAAAAAGCGTACTTCCCAATGCCGGCGCTTAAATATGTACGTGGAGAATTCTTAGAGATGATGACCGATTTAGTGACAAGCGAGAAAGCGAAATCGCGGGGCATCTTCAATCAAGCGTATATCGCAGATCTCATCAAAAATCCAGAAGCTCCATCAAGCTTTACCAATATTCAAGGCTCGAAATTGTGGCAAGCAGCGCTGCTTGAGATGTGGTTAGAGTCGATGGGACTGTAGTTGGGGAATGATGAGGTGAGATAGATCACTTAGATTATTCTTATAGAAAGTCTATAAAACAGAGAAGAAGAGAGAAAAGGCCAACATTGATTGGCCTTTTTTATTGAGATTGGTGTTATTCAAATATCAAACTTTTCCCCACAAATTTTGGAGTCAAGGTATAATCCTTGCCTTAGTTCAGCTTTGAACTTTTATGATGCTTTGAGTTTAAACAAAAGCAATATTTCCCACAAAGATAGTGCTTGAGCACTAGCAGGCAATGCCTGTTTTCCCCTGTAAGGAACTTTATAATATGAAACAACGTTCAGTGGAACTTCTCGCACCGGCGGGGACGTTCAAAAATTTACAATATGCCTATGCTTATGGTGCTGATGCTGTATATGCCGGCTTACCCCGTTATAGTCTGCGGGTACGGAATAATGATTTCCGTAATACCGAGCGGGTTAAGATGGGGATTGATTATGCCCATGAGTTAGGGAAGAAATTCTTCCTAGCGGTGAATACGATGCCCCATGGCGGTAAACTCAAGACTTTCGTAGATGATATGTCGCCGGTATTAGAGCTCAAACCTGATGCACTGATTATGTCAGATCCAGGGCTTATTATGATGGTGCGTGAGCGCTTCCCGGATCAAGATATTCATCTCTCGGTACAGGCGAATGCGGTGAATAGCGCTACAGTGCAATTTTGGCAGAAACAAGGATTGACGCGGGTGATCCTCTCTCGGGAATTATCCCTGAATGAGATTGAGGAGATTCGTAATGAGTGTCCGGATATGGAGTTAGAGGTCTTTGTGCATGGTGCGCTCTGTATCGCTTATTCGGGTCGCTGCTTGCTATCGGGTTACTTCAATCATCGAGATGCGAATCAAGGGACCTGTACCAATGCTTGCCGTTGGAATTATGGCCTAACGGATGGCATAGAAACACCGGAAGGGGAACTAGTGCCGGCGGGAACAGATATGCAGAAGATCTACCGCGAAGAGAGTCAACATCCGAATATCGGGGTGAATCCTGTGACCTTTATCCAGGATGCGATGAATGAGGTGGCTTATACGGATCTCTCTACAGGGAAAGCCTATACACCGCACCCTGAAGCGGTTAAACCTTATCTCATTCAAGAGAATGGTCAGCGTAAAGGCGAATGGATGGAGATCAGTGAAGATGAGCATGGGACTTATATCATGAACTCTCGAGATCTACGGGCGATCCAACATGTACAAAAACTCATTGAGATCGGTGTGGACTCTCTGAAAATCGAAGGTCGTACCAAATCCCCTTACTATGTCGCACGAACCACGCAACTCTATCGTCAAGCGATTGATGATGCTTTAGCGGGCCGAGAGTTCAATCCTGAGCTCTATGGGAAGCTCGATGGTTTGGCGAATCGCGGTTATACCGAAGGCTTCTTACAGCGTCATGCCCCCCATGCTTATCAGAATTACCTAACCGGCAATTCTATTCACTCTCGTCAACAATATGTGGCAGAAGTATTGGAATATGATGCCGAAACAGGTCTATCGAAACTACAGGCTAAAAATCGTTTCTCAACTGGCGATCGGTTAGAAGTGATTCATCAACATGGCAATCGCGATATTGTGATTGGGCAAATGACGACGGAAAAAGGGGAAGTGATCGATTCTGCGAAAGGTTCAGCCTACGTTGTCTGGGCAGATATTGGCCCCTCCGATGAGATGACGATGCTAGCCCGTTATCTCGATAATGATGAGAATGTGGATTAAGTAACATTCTATTAATATTGGGTGTTATTAGGTAACTGATCTTTCTGAACTTAGAAAGCTAAGCAATATGATTATTCATTTTAACCTCTGTCGATTGACAGAGGTTTTTTATCGGATATTAAATATTATTTCTAGACCATAGCACCTATTTTTTAATGTATCCGCTTGTCTAATAATGGTTATGTTTATTTAATGTATATATCAAATAATGATTGAGATTAAACTATGTAGTCTATTATTCGCATGTTTATCTTTATTTATATGTATTTTAGTAAAATTCTGTAATAAAATTAATAGAAATATAAAAATTTTTAATTCAAACATCACCATTATTTTTAACAAAATATGAGCAATATAAAAATTATTTTAGTTGTTGATATAAATAAAGCGTGATAATGATTTTATGGAGAAAGTTAATGAATAATGTATTTAAAGTACTATGGAGTCAATTGCTTGGTCGTTGGATAGTAACTTCTGAGTTGGGCAAGTCAAATAAGAAACTATCTCGTTCTAAAAGTCGTACATTAACATTGATAATAATGGGTATCTCTACTCTCGCAGGAACAGTTCAAGCAGATGAGATACCGGAAGGGCTGACTCCATTTCCTGGAGATAAGTCTAAGTATGATTCAGGCAGTTATTACATAACTGCGCCCGAGTTATCTCAATATTATTCTACTAGTAAATCCTTTAAGCTAGTTGAGGATACTTATCTTGAAGTTGAAGGGTGTGAGCGTGAGCGTGAGTGTAAAGTATTGGACGGTAACAATAAAGCAGTTAGCCTTGAATATAATGTTTCTCAAGGAAGTCCTGTAACGGAGTTATATCTAAAAGATCTTACGTTACAGAATATTGAGTTAAAGGAAACTTCTAGTAACGGCGCGGGTACTTTATCACTCGTATTAGATAACGTTACATTTGGAAAGAACTCTAAATATACTAGAGGAGATCTTAGGTCCGCACCAGGTGGCCTTGAACGTAATGAAGAGATAAAATTCTTAAATGTGCAAGGTGATATTGAAATTCAAGCTAGAGAAGATAGTGATAAAGGAGATCATATTGTATTTACCTTAGGGAATGGAACAAAAATTAACTCCGCTAATTTTGGGAGTGAGGATGGGACTGCGGGGTCTGTAGAGATTGAGTTCCAAAATGGGATCGCTAATAAATTTACGGGTGATAATAAGAGCGAAGTAGCTAAAGTAGAAAGTACCGGCGGTATTGCTGAGATGACTCTGCGTTTTAGTGGGAATGAATCTATTACGAGAGATTTAGATACAGGAAAGTTATCCGTCTCAACCTATGCGAAACAGGATTATGTGTTAACTGATGATGATGTCACTGTTTTAAAGGGGAAAGATAATAATTCTATTTTACAGCAGTTAAAGGCATCGGATGAGTTAAAGACACCTGATGATAAGGATATACAGGGCGGTAAAATCATTGTGGGGAGAAATGCCACTATTCGTGATGGTGTGCTTTTAACGAAAGAGCTGTTCGATGAAGGTGATTATAAGGATCATCGATTTAATTTACTCATTGAAGCTGATGATCAATATGGTACAGGCACTTACATCTATACGGCAGCGGATAATGCCTTTGTCCATAATGTTGAAGTGGAAAAAGGGGCAACCTTCGGCGTAGATATTGCTGAGAGTGAAGATTTTACATTTGGCGTTCGTATTGATGGAGAAAGGGGAGGCTTAAATTTCCATGATAATTCAAATTTTGTAGTCTATTCGGGCCGTGTTGCTACAGCAGAGGCGAATAAGACCTCTACTGATCAGGCTAGTGCTCATTTTATAGTAAAAGAGCAAGGAACCGTTGTCCACAAGGCTGACGAAGAGGGAAGATTGGATAATCTCACCTTAGAGGGTGGGGCAATTCAGTTGACAGGCACAACAGGTAATGATGAGAATTGGGGCGTTAATCAGCTCAAGATTGATGGCGAAAAAGGATTAACCATCAACAAAGGCGAGAGCAATAAAATCATCTGGGATGAGATGCCAGCGGGTGGTGCAAACTATGATACCACTAAAAATATTCTCGATCAGCAGGAGGTGACTTCCGCTATTTTGGTGGAGGTAGCTGAAGGGAATCCTTTGAAGGTGGAAAAAGATGCGAAAATGACACTCAGCTCTTCCAAAGAGAGTCAAGAGAGTCAAGAGATCAATGTCGATATGTCGCAAAAATATGACTCGACAGAAGCGTTTCTCGATAAAGACGATATTCCTCTTAATAAAATCGGTGATTATAAACAAGGTAATGACGTAATTGGTCAAGTATGGGGCAGGACCGCAGCCTCCGTCAATAAGCAGAATATTGGTGTTGCTAGTGGTATCGCTGCACTTGAGTCCTATGAGGGTAAACAGCAGATTATCTTAAAGCCGAGTGATAATAATAATGAAGTGAAAATCAAGCTCACAGGTAAGGGAGGCTTTGATTTAAACGGTGGTGATGATAATAATCCGCTTATTTTGAATAATTCGAGTAATGACTTCACCGGCGAAAGTCAAATTTCAAGTGGTATTGTCCAACTAGGGAAGGATGAAGCCTTAGGTAATGCCTCAGATCTAATCATCAAGGAGGGAGCAACGCTTGACCTTAATAATAACAAGCAACATATCAATAATCTGACTGCAGATAAAAGTTCAACCCTTAATACTGGAGATGGGGATAACAAAGGGCAGTTAATCCTAAATGATGGAAAAATACTTACATTAAATAATAATGGCATTACAGGTAAAGGCAGTACAACCATCGGGAAAGAAAGTCACCTTAAAGCACCGGGTGATACCACTATCGAGGGGAGTTTAGTCAATAATGGTAATATCTATATCGGCACGCAGGTGAAAGAGGCAGAAGAGGGCGGAAATTATGGGGTCTTGACGGTCGGCGGCGGGTATACCGGGAATGAGGATTCTAAGATCCATTTTGGTACCGAATTAAATGGTGATAGATCGGAGAGCGATAAACTTGTTATCAAGGGTAAACTTGAAGGAAGTGGCTCTTCTGTGATTGTGAAGAACATTGATGGAAAAGGCGCTAAAACAGAAAACGGTATTCAATTAATTGAGGCACCTAATTCTGATAATCCTAATGATAAATTCTTCTACCTTAATGAAAAGGAAGATGGTGTATTGACCGCTGGGGCATACACCTATGAGCTTAAAAAAAACAAGGGTAGCTGGTATTTAGTCTCTGATGAAACGAAGCCAGAAGAACCAGGAGACGATAAACCCGGTGGTGGCGATAACCCGAACGGTGGCGATAATCCGAACGGTGGCGATAATCCGAACGGTGGCGATAATCCGAACGGTGGCGATAATCCGAACGGTGGCGATAACCCGAACGGTGGCGATAATCCGAACGGAGGCGATAACCCGAACGGTGGCGATACTCCTGGAGGCGATAACCCATCAGAGCCTAATCCATCGAGAGTGCCGGCACATTATGGTAGCTATTTAGCGAACCACGTTGCAGCGAATACACTCTTCAATCACAAGTTGCATGATCGTCAATTCTTTAATGAAGAGAAGACGCTGTGGGGGCGTATCGATGGGGATTTTGGTCGCTTCAAAGATAGTGTCGGCAATAGTAAAACCCGTATTGATAACTATGTTATGCAAATAGGGGGAGATATCTATCGTAATGATGATCAAGATCATCCCTTTAAATTAGGGCTGATGGCGGCTTATGGTTATAGCAAGAGTAAGACCACAAACCATTTAGCGAAGAATAATAATATTCGCACCTCAAAAGGTTCAGCAAATGGTTATGCCTTAGGTATTTATGGGACTTATGGTGATATTGAAGGGTTCTATACAGATGCGTGGTTGCAATATGTCAATATGCGCTCAAAGGTGAAGTCAAAAGCCTATCTCTATGAAAAAGAGCAGAGTTACCGTAATAAAGGTTGGGTCGCATCGCTTGAGATGGGGTATACCTTCTATCCTCAAGATGACGAAGATTTCATGGTTCAACCACAAGCGCAGGCTATCTGGATGAATGTGAAACAAGATAACCATGTTGCCACTGATGGGACAAAGATGAGTGCAGATAAGAGTAATATGCAGTTGCGTTTAGGGGTTCGCTTACAGAATCGTTATCAGAGAACTGCAGGATTCCAGCCTTATGGGGAGCTTAATTATATTCACAATACCCGTAATTTTAGAGTGGATTCTTTCCATAATACGACAGGGGATTATAGTGTCAGTGCATTAGGTCGTAATTTGGGTCAGATTAAAGTCGGAGCACATCGGCACTTAAATCGTGATTCCTCAGTATGGGGTGAACTCTCTTATACCTTCGGTTCTCATAGCTACCATAGTGCAAAGGTCTCGCTGGGTTATAAAAAAGAGCTCTAATGACCGATATTCAATAAGATCGATGCAATATAGATCTCATACAGCAATTCAGAGCAAGGAGTAAAAGATGATTCGTTGTGTGCGTATGTGGACAGGTGAGGATGGTAATTCTCATTTTGAAGAGGGTTCTTTGATGATGAAGCCGGGGGAGCGAGAAGATGAGATTGGTGCGCCGATTCCGATGATGAGTCTCTCTTTTCGAGAAACAGAAGAGGGCGGGGCTTTTGCTTGGCATACCGATCCTGTGCCCCGTTTTGTCATTACGCTTTCAGGAACTTTAGAGTTTACTGTCGCGAGTGGCGACTCTTTTATTATTCGTCCTGGTGATATTTTGCTGGCAGAGGATAATCTAGGTTCAGGTCATCGCTGGCGCTTAATTGATCAATCTCCTTGGCGCCGGGCTTATGTGGTCTTTGACCCCGGTGCTGATCTCACTTTTAGAGCGCAATCAGGTGCGCATAAATCGATCCCACTTTCTCACAATGCCAAGGAGGTTTAAGATGTCTCTACCAGTTCAAGAACGAGTGGATGTTGTTTTAATTGGTGCCGGTATTATGAGCACGACTCTAGGGACTTTCCTCAGTCAATTAGATCCGAGTTTAAAAATTGCCCTCTTTGAGCGACTCAATAATTGTGCCGAGGAGAGCTCAGCTTCTTGGAATAATGCCGGAACGGGACACGCGGCAAACTGTGAGATGAACTATACGCCTCCCTTGCCGGATGGCACTGTAGATCTAGCGGAAGCTTTGAAGGTCAATACAGAATTTGATCTCTCTCGGCAATTTTGGAGTTATCTGGTCACTCAGGGGGTGATTCCGCAGCCACAAGATTTTATTCACGCTTGCCCACATATGAGCTTTGTTCAAGGGAAAGAGAATGTCGCCTATCTCAAACAACGTTATCGGCAGATGTCGGCACATCACTGTTATGAAGGGATGGAATATAGCGAAGATGGGCATCAAATTGCCGAGTGGACACCATTAATGACCGCCGGTCGTGATCCTAATGAAGCGATTGCAATGACGAGAATGAATACGGGAACTGATGTGGATTATGGCGCATTGACCCATCTTTTGATGGCGAATTTAACTAAATCTACAAATGTTGCAACTCATTATGAAGTGGAGGTGATCGATCTGAAGCGAGAGGCAAAAGGTTGGCGCGTGACACTACAAGATATGGTGACACGTGAAACGACGGCAATATGGGCAAAATTTGTCTTTATTGGTGCTGGCGGCCGGGCGATAGAGTTACTTCAAAAATCGGGTATTCCGGAAGGAAAGGGTTATGGGGGATTCCCCGTCAGTGGGATTTGGCTTCGCTGTGATGATCCTGAGATTGTCGAGGCGCATCAAGCGAAAGTGTATGGCAAGGCGGCAACGGGATCTCCGCCGATGTCTGTTCCTCATTTAGATCATCGAGTGATTGGAGGAAAATCATCGCTACTGTTTGGGCCTTATGCCGGGTTTTCCACAAAGTTCTTAAAGAAAGGCTCTTATGGTGATCTCTTTGAATCGATTAAACCGGGGAATATTTTACCGATCTTAGCGGTCGCCAAGGATAATTGGAACTTAGCGGAATATCTTGTAGGGCAGGTTCTACAGACATCGCATCATCAATTTGCCGCCTTACAAGCTTTCTATCCTCAGGCAGATAAGAAGCTTTGGCGTGAAGTAGTCGCCGGACAACGAGTACAGATTATTAAACCCGATAGTGAAAAAGAGGGGGTTTTAGAGTTCGGTACCGAGTTGGTGATGAGCCAAGATCACTCATTAGTGGCGCTACTTGGAGCCTCGCCCGGCGCTTCAACGGCAGTGGCTATTACCCTTAATCTATTAAAAACCGCTTTTAGCGATGAAATTGCTAATGGTTGGCGCGGGCAATTAGAGAAGATGATTCCGACTTTTGGCATTGATCTTATTCAAGATGCCGATGCGTGCCGAACAATTCGCGCTACAACGGCGGAGGTATTGCAAATTCAAGCCTAAAGAAACTCTGATAGGATATCTTTATGATCTTATAGGATTGACCATAGGGGAGGTTATTTTGTAAGAAATTAATTATGTGATTTGCAATGTTTTTGATTTGAAATTTGATTATTAAAAAAATTATTTTATTTATCGATATTTATTGTTAGAATTATTTGCCTATTAATTTGATGGTTATATAAAGTCTATATTGGATAATAAAAATGAATAATGAAATTTCAGAAAAATGGCAACAACGATTTAATTTTTTCAATACTTACGGGGCACCTGATTCTTCAGAATTTAAAGCGGCGATTAAAGCTCAGCCGATGCGTGTTCGCCTGCTCTATTTGATCAACTTCTGGGCTTTTTTCTTTGGTCCTATTTATTTTGTTATTTTAGGGTTATGGAAAAAAGGTTTGATACTGTTAGCGATCTCTATAGGTGTCAGTATTGTTCTTAACCTACTTGGAGGGATTTTACCACCTTTTGTATTTACAGCAGTTGGATTGATGATTTCTTTGATGTGGGGGATGACAGCGAATTATGCTTATTACCTTAAGAAAGTAAAAGGCATTGACAATTGGAATCCCTTTGCCAAAATTAGTCCTGTATGGAAAAAATAGTTGTATTTTAGATAGAAATAGAAGGTAAAAGCGTAGAATCATCTATCTATTTGTTGGTAGATTCTACGCTTTTTTGATATTTTGTTATAAGATATTTATAATAAATATGGTTTAAGAAAAATGGTTTTTAAGTAGGGGCTGTTGAACATTGCAGTTCAAAATAAAAAAAGCGAGCGGTAGAATATTATCGTCAAAAAAAACCTACCTCTCGCTATGTCTCGAACCATGCTTACAGATAAACTATGGCTGAAACTGAAGCCTATTCTCCTAGATTTGAATATCTATGACAAACCAAATTTAAGAAATATCGTTGAGGGTATTCTATTTAGAATGAGAACAGGTGTTCCTTGGAGGGATATTCCTGAGCAATTTGGGCGACCTAATACTATTTTTAAAACTTTTAGTCGTTGGTCTAAAAATAACAAGCTCTTGAAATTATTTAAAAAACTATCACAAGATGTTGACTATGAATGGCTGTTTATAGATGCAACTCACATTAGAGCTCACCAGCATAGCACAGGAGCAACCGCAGATAATCCTCAAGCAATATCTAAAAGTGTTGGTGGAAATAGTTCAAAAATTCATATGATCGTAGATGCTTGCGGTAATCCCTGTGAATTTATCGTAACAGATGGAACGACCCACGATATCAAGGTCGCTCCAGAGCTACTTAGCAGGGTTCATTTAAATACGACAGATTACGTTAGTGCAGATAAAGGTTATGATTCTGAGAGTTTTAGAGAAGATATTATAAATCAAGGAGCTAAAGCTATTATTCCTAAAAAGAGGAATACTCTTACGAATAATAATCATATGGACTGGCATATTTATAAAACTCGGCATTTAGTGGAGAATGCATTTGCAAGGCTGAAACATTTTAGAAGTATAGCAACAAGATATGACAAGCTAAAACAACATTATGAAAACAACGTTGCTTTAGCTTGTGCCTATATTTGGCTGAAGTTATGAATGTTCAACAGCCCCTAGTTTCTATGAAATTTTAAAAAGAATATAAAACCTTACTAAATGACATTTACAAGATGTCGGGTAGAACAGCATTCTTGTTTCTTACAACCGATTCGTCGGCATTTAAATAAGCTTATTTTGAACCGACAGTACTATATATAATTTTGACAGTAAATTGTGAATCTCTCAGATTAATAGAGTCTATAGAAAGGATTTGAATCGTGGTACAACATTCCAAAGAAACTGAACTCTGTACTGCCGGCGTTGATCTTGAAGGATTGATGCAGGTTTTAAGTAAACATCTCTACTCAACGCCGATGGTGGCATTGCGAGAGTTAGTGCAAAATGGCCACGATTCAATCATTCGTCGGCAGTTAGAAACCCATAACAGCGATTTTGATCGACGAATTACAGTGTTAGGCTTTCCAGAGAAGCAGCAACTTAAAATTATCGATACCGGTGCAGGTTTAACCCACGATGAGATCCACGCTTTTTTAGCGACGGTAGGCGTCGGTTATACGCGCACACTTCGGCAAGAAGATGATGAAACGGGGCTGATTGGAATGTTTGGCTTAGGGTTTCTTTCGGCATTTGTATTAGCCGATGAGGTAGAATTTGCCACAACCTCTTATCAAACGCCGGAGCAAGGTTGGGTGTATCGTTCTAAAAATGCGGAGCACTATTTTGTAGAAGCCATAGCCCCTCGTGCGATTGGGAGTGAAATTACCCTCTATCTCAAAGATGAATATGCTTTTTTAGCACAAGCGGAAATTCTCAATAATATTTTAGGTCGTTACTGCATTTTATTGAAAGAGCCGATCTTTATTAATCAGAGTCGAACAGCGATTAATGAGAAGCGTCCCCCTTGGGAGCGTGATCCGGCGATTGTGTTACATCCTGCACAGAAATTACGGCAAGATTTAGAGTTTGCCAAACGCTTTGAACCGGTTTTTGAACCGATTGCCACAATGCCAGTGACACCTGATGGCAAGAGCGATGCAATAGGATTACTGTGGGTTCAAGATGGGGCAACGTATGGTACGAGTGATAATCGGCATCTCTCGATCTTTCTTCGGGGGATGTTACTCGATGATGATGCCCGAGATCTTCTGCCAACGTGGGCAGGATTTATCGGCGGTGTGATTGAATCGCAAAAATTAGTGCCGACAGCCAGCCGAGAAGATCTGCAAAAGGATGCGCATTATGATGCAATTCGCTATGCTTTAAGTGAGGCGATTATCGCCGGATTAGCGGAGATTGCTGAGAAACAACCGGAAGCGTGGCGCCGGATTTTAACGCGGCATAATGAAGCGCTATTAGGGGCATCCCTTTGTGATGAACGATTATTCTCAATTTTGAAAGATCACCTGCGGATACCTACTTCCCAAGGGGAATTACTACTCAAAGATCTCAAAGTCGATGGCACCCTTTATGTGATGCTCGGCAGTAATGGTGGATTTGAAGATACTCTTTTTCGTGCGCTTAAAGTGCCGGTTGCTTTTGGGGATCGTTATGCGGTAGTGCCATTTTTGCGCCGAGCAGTGCAAGTGGGTCGAGGTCGACTAATTGAGATCGGGACGGATAAAGGGAATGAACAGCTCTTTACCACAGCGAAATTAACAGCAGAAGTGCAAACGTGGTTATCAGAGCACATTGGTGATGATGAGCAGATTATTGCCGCGCGTTTTATGCCTGAAGAGTTGCCCCTTGTTGTGGTGATAGATCGTGAAATGGAATTGAAGAAGCGATTAGAAGCAGATGAAGCGGATAAGAAGATGTCGCAAGCGGCGCTTCGTCTTGCAAGGCTGTTTACGCAACGTATTGAGAGCGGTAGTGATCAGAAATTGTATCTTAATCTCAATAATTCTGCCGTTAAGCAATTACTTGAAGCAATTGAATCTAACCCCGTGCAGGCAGAGAGAGCCGCACCGCTATTAAAAGCACTCAAAGTGTTAATGTCCGGGAGAGATCAATCGCAATCGCTCAATTTAAATGAAGCTTTAAATGTTTATACTCAAACGCTCAATCAGTTATTAACCAGTAAAAGTTGATGCAAGGCGGGAGGGAATATTTGCACATCCAGATAGATCGAGCGCCCGCAGGTGAGAAGCTTAAAGCGTCTCAAATTTGATCAATCTTGAGCATTGAGAAATGCCAGACTTGCCGGCGCGGGATTGATAAAAGAACAAGATCATTTGCCCCGGCGATGAGATGGATTGTCGTAGTTGTACAAAATAGTAGTAACAGTCGTTATTAGATTATGAATACCCTCTCATTATCGAGAGAATAGAAGGATATTATATGGCAGAAAATATTATTTGGGATTGGATCATTCGATTGGATGAGGAATTACAAGAAGCAGGGCAAGGTCAGGCAGCAAAACTCATTGACCAATTTAGCACAGAGGTATGTGAACTCAATATGGAGAAGGTAGATGCCATGTTGCCAGAGGCGATTGCGTTAAGTCGGAGTCTGAATAATCCTTGGCTTGAAGTCTTCTTTCGTCATTGGGAGATGCGTAATCGTGTGGGGAATCGTGTGGAAGGGGAAGTGGCACTTGCGGATGCGGTGAAATATTTTGAGATGGCGCATCGGGAAGAGACTTATGAATGCCCGCAATCGGTCTGTTTAACACAGGATTTGACAGATTGTTATGCGAATATAGATGGTCCTGGCTGGGTGGAAGAGCGTAAAGCGGTAGTTGAAGAGATGATGGAACGTATTACACCACAATGGAACTGTTTTCGCTGTTTAAGCGTGGAGTATGTCGAAGCTCTCGCCGATGAAAAAAAGTATGAGGAAGCACTAGCCTATATTGCGTTACAAGAAGCTAAGTTACAGGAAGCAGGTGTAAAAGATGATCTTCAGGATAGTAAAATAGATATTTACATCAAACAAGAGAGATATAGTGAAGCTTATGAGCTCCTTCAAGCCAAAAAATTGGCCAAAGCGAATGAGTATCAGTGGGAAAAGTGGCGTCAGCTTGAACAGGTAGATGAAGCCTATCTATTAGCGATGTTGGGAAATGAAGCGGAAGCACGGGAAAAATTAGTACCTTGGGGGCAATTAGCCCCTTTAGGATATCGACGTTGGATTCGTACGATTGAGCAATTAGTAACGCTTGATGCAGGGTATAATAATTGGCAAGTCGCAGGTTTAATTCAATCTGCGATTGATCATTTTGAAAAAGTGGGCAGCTATCGTCACTTGATTGAGATGGCGGAGATTCAGATTCGACTTGCTTTAAAACGAGGTTCCACTTGGTATGCAAGTCGGGCGCTGACACAGATAAAATCTGCTATACCACAACTTCGGAAACAAGATGGAATGGATGCCTTATTTGCCGAGTTAGAGAAAGCGATTGCAGTCCAGAAAGCCACGGTGAATCTACCTGTTGAAGCCGATGGATTAGTTGAATGGCTCAATACTCGTGGAGAAGCGGGAGAAGGGCGCAATCCAGAGATGGAGATCGAATGGTTACTCGAAGCTGTTACACAATTGCCGGATAATGAAGCTTTAGTGGGGAATGCTGCAAGTGCGTTGTTTGCTTTAGAAGCGAAAGAGGAAGCGGAGCGATTACTGTGGAATTATGTACGGAAACATCGTGCAGATGATTCTATTACAGCAATGCTTTCAAGTCGGTTAATGGATGAAGGACGCTTCAATGAAGTGGAAGAGATCGAGCAATTTTTTGATCCCGAAAGTGATCTTCACCTTTGGGCGAAAGCACGTAGATTAAGAGGCTTACGAGATTATGATGCGGCGCAAGCGGTTGCGCTTAAAATGCATGAAAAGTTCCCGGACTATATTGGGCCAATCTCTATGATGGTAGCGGAAGGTATTCGCTTACAGCAGTTCCCTATGGCGGTTGAGTGGCTTCTAAAACAAGAAGCGTTGATGGAAGATCCTAAAAATACCCAATGGGATATTTTAACTTATGCCAGTGCCGCACAGAATTGGGAATTGGCTCGGGAATATGCTGAGAAATTGGGAATTAAACTTGAGAGTACTAAAGGGCCTATTGAAGAAGAGTGGGGAATGGTCTCTATTCGTTACTATGAAGAGGGAGATATTGTCACAGAGCGCTATGCACAATGCACGGGACCTGTTACAGCGAGAATCATTCAGCCAACAAGTAGTGGCCAAGCACAAAAAATGGGCGATTGGGTTGTCTTTGATGCAGAGCATTTAGTGGAACGTCCAGAAGATCCTGAAGAGCACTTTATCCCTTGCTTTAGAGCAGTTCATACGTTGGAAAAAGGCGGTTATCATGATTCATGGTTTGCCGATGGGGCTTATCCTGGGCAAGCCGCTTTTGACCTATTCCGAGATACGTTGCGGGAAGAAGGGTATCAAATTTGGGTCTTTAGCCCAGATGATTATCAAGTGCGTCATCCAGATGATGAAGATCGACCATTAGAAGGTGTCTATTTCAATCTGACCGCCCCCTTAAGCATGTCGCCGAAAGCGGTATATCAGCGTTTAACCGAGCTCACTAAAGAATGGGAACATCCCCTTGCTTGGTATGGTTTGGCTAAAGATGCTGGCATGCCAGTAGAACCTCATCAAAATATCATTGAGCGTTACGGCTTATAGTGGTCGCTTAAATAAGGGGAATAATGTAAAAGCCTAGAGAGCTATTTTTCTCTAGGCTTTCTTGATTGTCTTCTCTGAGTTTTTAAGTTGAAATTCCTCAAACTGCCGGCGCGGGATGTTATAAGCGCAAGATCATTCTCCCCGGCGATGGGATGAATCTTCTAAGTTGTTGCAAATAGAAGTTCACTTAAAGCGGGAGGGAATGCTTGCAAGTCCAGACAAAATACGCGCCCGCAGGTGAGCAGCTCAAAGCTTCTCAAATTTGATAAATCCTATTGATTACCGAGGTCGCAGTTGAAGGATTATCAATTTTAAGGAATGAATCCTCGGCATCAGGAAATGCCCCAACTGCCGGCGCGCGATTGTTATAAGCACAAGATCATTCTCCCCGGCGATGGGATGAATCTTCTAAGTTGTTGCAAATAGAAGTTCACTCAAAGCGGGAGGAATGCTTGCAAGTTCAGATAAACCGAGCGCCCGCAGATGCGTGATTCGACTACTTACGCAGCTTTTGTACGAATTTTCTGCACCATTTCTACGAGGAATTTACGGACATCCATTGCGGAAGTTGCTTCTTGCTCGAAGGTAAAACGGAAGAAAGCCTCATCGTGCGCTACGGTAAAGCCATATTGATCCACTTGAACCATGCGTACTTTCTCGGGTTTAGTGACCGTAGTTTGTGTGTTGAGATAGAGCACAAGCGCATCGTGATGATCAGCATTCATATGGTCAAGCATCTCTGATTCCGACTTTTCATCAAAAATGGTCGGTGCTAAAATAGTACTGTAATCCACCCAATGAATTTCCCCAAAGCCATTGATGTAACGAGCTTTTTTAGGTTTTGGTAGATAAAAGGCAAAGTTATGAACTTTATAATAGAGCGTACTTTCAGGATAGAAACGCTCATAACGACGAGCAAGGAAGGAAATCTCTTCTTCTGTTGCAGGCTCTACATCACCTAGAATCGTTAATCTCCAACCTTTTTGGATATTGTCTTGATCATCATTGTGAAGGGTCAATGATGCTTTACCATTCTCTTTCACATTCTTAGTATGCTGGGCAATATCGGCAATTAAGAGGACAATTTCATTGCGCTCATTGAGGCAAAATGGCACCACAGAACCGAGCGGGTAGCCACCAATATCAAGAGTATCCCGCATAATTGTGGCTAATACACCATTGAAGTTAGAGAGTAATTGTTTTTGGGAATCTTTTGCTGCATCTTGTTTGCTATAAGATTGAGTAAGATTATTTTTAGTCACTTGATCATGTGGATGGGACATTGTCGATCTCCTTAAATGTCGATAATTTTGTAGTGATTTCCCTCAAATGAGGGCAGTTAAAATGGTCTTTAAAACTTAAAACTTAAAACTTAAAACTTAAAACTTGAAACTTAAAACTTGAAACTTGAAAGTAAAATCTTGCTTTAAACCTTAAAAGCAAGGGTGGAAAAATCAGGGTTTTCGGGATGTTGTAACGTGACAAAATCCACTTTAAAGAGCTGTGAGAGAATTTTTGAATGCCAAAGTTCTGCCGGCGTATAGGTTCCTTGAATCACCCCATTTTGCAGTAGGATAATTTGATCTGCGATCTGTAGTGCATGATTGATGTCGTGCATGACACAGATAATGGTTAATCCCGCTTCCGTTAATTGCTTGAAATAGCGTAATAACTGTTTCTGATGATAGAGATCAAGATGGTTAAAGGGTTCATCAAGGAGCATAATCCGCTCCTGCAGATTCGGCGATTCCTCTAATGAAAAGAGTGCTTGTAATAGTACTCTTGCAATTTGTACACGATGTTGTTCACCACCGGAAAGGTGTTGATATGGGCGGTTGATAATTGAATCGAGCTCTAATTGTTGGGAGAGTTGCGTTAATAGGGCCTCTGCTTTCGGGTGATGTGGACTAACACCAAAAGGCATAATTCCCATTAGAATGACCGCTTTTGCTTTGATCGCAAAGGGAATATGTTCTGTTTGTGGAAGGACGGATCTTCGGGTTGCAAGCTCCATGACAGAGTATTGAGCAAGGGGCTTCTCCTGAAAAGAGATTCTCCCCGTTGTCGGTGATAGATCGCCGGCAAGAAGATTCAGAAGCGTCGTTTTCCCAGCGCCATTTGGGCCAATCAGCGCGGTAAAAGCCCCTTCTTGTATCGATAGTTGTGGAATATCGAGTAATGTTTTTTGATGATAGGTCAGTATCACATTCTCAAGTGTAAACATTAGCTTCTTCCTTGTTTATAGACTAAGTAGGCTAAGAAGGGCGCGCCGATAAAGGCGGTTAAAATCCCGATTGGAATTTCACTCGGTGCCGCTAAAGTACGGGAGAAGAGATCTGCAACGATCAGTAATATCCCACCAAAAAGGTAAGAGAGCGGTAACACAAAGCGATTATCAGAACCAAAGAGCATACGAATGAGGTGAGGAATGAGTAAACCGATAAAACCAATGCCGCCGGCAAATGCCACAGCACTCCCTGTGATAATGGCAACTCCCCAAATTTGCATTCGTTTGAGTTTTTCTACTTCAATTCCAAGATGTTTCGCTTCTCGTTCTCCAAGGAGCATCGCATTCATTGCGCGTGCTTTGAAGCAGAGAAGGGGAATAAAGATCAGTTGTACGACAGCGATAATGGCGATTTTTTCATAGTTAAAGCTACTTAAACTTCCCATGGTCCAAAAGGTCAGGGAGCGAAGTTCTGTCTCATCGGCAATAAAGGTCAATAATCCAATCAGCGCGCCGGTAAAAGCATTAATGGCAATACCGATGAGCAACATTGAGCTAATACTGATCCCCCGTTTATTACGTGAGAAGAGATAGAGAATCGAAGTGACAACCCAGCCACCGAGGCAAGCGGCAAGGGGGAGGGCATAATCTCCTAATATGGCAAAGAGCGAAGGAAGAAATTGTACGCCGAGAACGATTGCTAATGCGGCAAATAGCCCCGCGCCACTTGAAACACCGATAATACCGGGTTCCACTAAGGGATTACGGAATAATCCTTGCATGATCGCACCGGAGATCGCAAGCCCACCACCTACTAGAAGTGCTGCAAGTGTGCGAGGAATACGAATCTGCCAGATGATGTAATACTCAATAGACTCACTATCGAAGAGATTCTCCCAACGAATCTCCATAGCGCCTTGCCAGGTAGCAGTGAGTAAAATGATCACCAAGCCACAAAGGATCGAGAGAATAATAGGCTTTTGATATTGCTCAAAGAAGGCACTATTCACGTCTTATTGCTCCGCCATACAGTGTTGAATTGCATCGAGTAGTTGCGTGCTTTCGGCATAGATATGAATACCGAAGACAAGGTAATTACTCATATTGACATCGAACACACATTTTGGTTGAAGGGCCGCTGGCCAATCTGCGAGCCCCTCTGTTCGGCGGGTAAAGGGGGCTAGTTCCGCTTGCGGCGTGGTCATATTGTGATCGAAGCTCGCTCTTTTCCCTATGAGTACGATATCTGCACGCTTCTGTAATTGGCTCTCAAGGGAAACGGCACGATAGTGATCAAAGTCTTCATCAAAAGCATTATTGATATTGAGCAGCTCTAATAATTTATCGGCAGAGGTTTTATCCCCAGATACTTGCGGGCTTCCTGCTTGGGCTTCTTGCATAATAAAGAAGCCGGTCATCGGTGGATTTTGAGCGGTCATTGCCTCTAATTGTGCCGATTCTTCTGTAATTTTCTGATTCAGTAATGCACCCTCTTCAGCTCGATTTAATGATGCCGAGATGGTGGTCACTGCTTGCTGAATATCGGATAATTCCTTTAATTCAGGAAGCTGCATCACAGTTACTTGAGAATGTTGTAACTGCTCTAATACATTGATGGGCCCTGAATCGTGAGCAAGCAGAATGAGGTCGGGTTTGAGCGATAAAATCCCCTCTGAAGAGAGCATGGTACGGTAGCCAATATCAGGAATATTCTGTAGAGAGGGTTTGGTATGGCTGGTGCGGTCAATGCCGACTAAACGATCTTCGGCATTGAGTGCCGAGATGATTTGGGTAATCGGGTTAGAAGCAGACACAATGCGTGTCGCCTGAATAGTGGCTTGGGTATTTTGTGTCGTAGCATCATCCGCATTGGCCATAAAAGGAAGTGCGGAGAGTAAGCTAAGGGTGATCAATTTCCGTAACATTGTAAGAGTACCTGTTCTGCTAAGATAGAGAGTTATCAATATGTTTGTTCTAATTTTGAATTTAAACTATTTGAATTATTTGAATTATTGGAGTTATTTTAAATGTCTATTTTTATTGATAATTCAAGATGTTGATTTTTATATAAGTGGGTTAATGGTTTTGCTTTGAAGTGCGATAAAGCCATAGCCGAGATGCGCTATAGCTCTATTGCAAATAGGATTAATTAATCCCCTAAAACTCGTATTTCACCGAGAATGCCGCATTAAATCCTGGGTTTGAGGCGCGTCTAAGATCATTCGCTTCTCGTGCGAGTAAGCGATCACTCCAAGACCAATACTCTTTATCGAGGATATTGTAGAGTCCTGCATTGATTGTGATATCCCGCGATGGGCGATACTCAGCAATGAGATCGACAGTGGCATAACCAGGCGCCGGATTAATAGGCAGTTGTGGAATGCCGCTTTTACTTCCCTCATTACTATTGATATTACGAGCTTTTTTGGCTTGTACCGCTTTGACACGTGCACTAAGGTAGAGTTGATCAAGATAGCGATAATCGATACCAATCACAGCGGTCAGGGGTTCTACACTATTGATCGGATTATTGGTGCCTTTCTCTTTGCCTTTAGCATAAGCAAGACTGCCGTTAATCCCGATGGTGCCTCGACCATTTTGAATCGTAAAGAGATCCATCTGCCCTTTAACCTCTAAGCCATAAATCTTACTTTTGCCGAGGTTCACTGCTTGATAAACTTGAATTCTAGGATCGTTAGGATCTGTACCTACTAGATTTAACTCATCAATAAAATTCTTATAATTGGTGTAAAATCCAGTCACGGCAAAGGATTTGGTTTCATCCAGATAGTTCCAACCAAGCTCATAAGATTTACTAGTTTCAGGTTTAAGATTAGGATTTGATTTACTAATATACTTCTGATAAGGGCTACTGATATTGCTAAAACCGACATTGACTGCGCTAAATGTGGGTGCGCGGAAGCCTTCTGAATAATTGAAGAAGAGTGTATTCTCATCAGTGGGATGCCATAGGAAGGCTAACCGTTTGGAGAATTGCCCTTTGCTAACAGAAGCGGGGGCTGCGGTTCCGGGATTGGCTGATTCAAAAGCACTTCCGGCTTTAGGGGAGAGTTTGTAATGATCGTAACGAATCCCGGCAATAACCTCAAATTGGCCATCATAGAGGCTAATACGGTCTTGTAAGAAGATGCCTAGCTCTTTGATTTTTGAGTCAGGGAAACTTTTGTTTGGGAATGTTTCTGTCTCTGTCGATGCGCCGGTTGCTAGGTTGACTGTATTACCGGTGCGCTCTGTTGTTACTTTACTGTGGCGATAATTAACACCATAAGTCAGGTTATGGAAAATTATCTCATTTTGGGCAATGCCTTTGGTAAATTCAGCCCCAAGACCATAGCTTTTATTATTAAATTGCCCATAACGGGTACGATAGCTAAGATCCCCACGCATGGATTGCCGGGTTTCATTATGATCTTGTGAGGCTTTACTATTTTGATAATAGATATTCCAAAAACCTCGATCAAAGAGCGCGGTTTCTTGATTGAAATCGTGGCGCAGTGTGACTTGTTGGCGTTTATTGACATCTTTAGTATGAAGATCTAAGAAGGTAATTCTTGAGAGAGGATTAGTATAGTTAAATTGAGAGAGCGGATCGATATCGAGCGTTTCTTTGAAATTTTCATAGGTTAAGCTAAAACGGTGATCGGCATTCGGTTCAAAGACCCATTTAGTCAAGAAGTTGTAGCTATCTGCTTTAGATTTATTAGGATGAGTTCTCTCATCACCAAGACGATCTTCAGAAGAAGCTTTTCCCTGATAATTCTCCCGTTCGTGTGGATTAGTATAAGTCAAACGGGCAAAAGCTGAGAGGGTATCGGTTAAGCGCCCTGCAACGGTTCCTGAGAGAAGTGTTTCACGGGTTGCAGTTCTGTAACCCGCTTTAACTTCACCGCCGAAGCGATTATCGCCACGAATAAAGTCGCTAGGATCTTTGGTTTGCATGAAGATACCACCGGCAAGGGCGCTCCCGCCATAAAGCGTAGACATAGGCCCTTTGATAATATCCACGCTCTTCATTGCATCGATATCGAAGTAGTTACGGCTAGTGGCAAGGTAGCTTCCAAAGCTATAGGTCATCGGCATAGGCGCACCATCTACGGAGATTAAAACGCGGTCACTGCCAATGCCGCGGATACGAATATCGCTCAATCCCCCGGAATCATTGAGGTCAACGGTGACACCAGGTTCATAAGTTAAAAGATTCGCAAGATTGGTGGCATTTAATCGATCCACTTCTTGAATGCCAAAGTGAGCAATGGTCGCCGCACTTTCGGCAATAGAGAGCTCTTCTTTCAGTGCACCGGTAATCACCACTTTGCTTAAAGCAACTGTAGGTGGAGTTGGTTCATCATGGGTATCAAGCGTCACGATACCTTCCGCATTTTCAGTATTATCGTTAACCCAGGTCGGCGTTTGGGCGAACGCAAAGGGGGAGAAAATTAGGGAAGAGACACAGAGAGATAACAGCGAGCGTTTATACATAAGTAGGGACTCTTTCTTATATGAGGTTAAATAGTAAATGAATATGATTGTTTAATGCGAATGATATCAATTCTTATTTGTATATTTTTCACATTAGCTGATCATTGTCAAATTTTTTCATAAAAATCCGAAAGAGATTCACAGAGTTTCACAAAATCAGATGAGTCTAAAGCCTGATTTATCGTGGTTATTTGTCGGAATAAAAAGGAAAGTGCAAATGTATTTGTTTAAAAAATAAGCAATTGCAGTGCAATGATTTCTAGAGGTAAGGATAGTTATTATGAAGGTTGCCCAAGGAGAAGAGGATTACCAATATTGATAATTTTTAATTACTAATAGTGTAAAAGGTATGTAGAGTTGTACTAGAGCCTATCTTGAATTTAAATTATTGAATTATTTGAAATAATATTGATATTGATTTGGTTTTTATGTGGTATTTTGAGAGGTAAGCTCGGCATTATTCTTCTATCTTAGGGGAGTATTAGGAGGGTTTATTAAATAATAGATAAGGAATAATAGATGAATCGAAGACATTTTATACAGCTCGGTGGAGGTCTCTTTACCTCTTTAGTGATGCCCCTTAGCTTCATACAGGCACAATCCTTTGCAACCCCGGTGAGTGCGGAGAATGTAACACTTTTTTTGCAAGTATCTGAATTTATTACAGATAAGTCTGATCTGAAATTGATTTTAGCGCAGAGGGCATTGAGTAATTTATGGATAGATGATTCAGAGTTTATGGATAAATTACGGGAGTTACATGCCACGATCTCTCAGAGCGGTTTCCCTAATGCAACAACATTTTCTAAGAGTCTTTTGATGCAAAATCCCCAGATTGCCGATACTGTTAAAAAGATCACTAAAGCATGGTATTTAGGATATACCGGGGATCAATTGCCATATACAGTATCCGACGATGTTCGTTTTGTCACCTATACGGATGCATTGATGTATCGACCAACATTAGATGTAACGATTATTCCTTCATTTTCACGGGAAAAGCCCAATTATTGGTTTAATCCTCCAGTACATTTAATGAATCAACATTCATAAGGAGAAGAGAATGAGTAAAGAATATGATTATGACATCATCATTGTCGGCTCCGGAGCGTTGGGTGCCAATGTAGCTAGAGTATTAGCTGAAAGAAATCATAGTGTTGCAATTTTAGAGGCGGGTGAAAAAATCCCTAGATGGAAAATTTTAGAAAACTTCCGTAATTCACCTCGAAAAGGTAATTTAAATTCCCCTTATCCCAATGCCCCTTGGGCACGTCACTCTTTTGATGACGATTATATTGAAAATACTGGTTCATTTGAATTTAAACCGGGGATGTTAAAGCTTGTAGGCGGAACAACCTGGCATTGGGCAGCATTTACTTGGCGCTATCTTCCTAATGATATGAAAATTAATACACTCTATGGTGTAGGGCGAGATTGGCCTATTGAATATGATGATTTAGAACCTTTTTATACAAAGGCAGAATATGCTTTAGGGGTTGCCGGTAATGATACTCAAGATCAAAGTGGACATAATCAAGGACCATTTCCACCTAGATCAAAACCGTATCCTTTGCCCCCTGAACAAGATAACTATTTATTGCAGAGAGTTCGAGATCGCTTATCGCCATTAGGATATCGATTTGTACATGAGCCTTGTGCCCGCGCTACAGTCAAATTTGAAAATCGTCCTGCTTGTGCCGGTAATAATAATTGTATGCCTATCTGTCCTATTGGTGCGATGTATAGTGGGATTTCTGATGTTGAAAAGGCTGAAAAAGCGGGTGCTATTCTTCTAACGGATGCTACGGCCTATAGGATTAATCGAGGAAAAGAGAATAAGATTGAGTCAATCGATTACCGTTCTTCAAAAGGAGAGGATAAGCAGTTAACGGCTAAATATTTTGTCATCGCTGCTCATGGCTTGGAAACACCTAAATTATTGTTAATGTCAGATGTTGCCAATAGTTCAGATCAGGTTGGGCGTAACTTAATGGATCATTCAGGTGCAGGGTTGCAATTTATTGCAGACGAAGAAGTTTGGCCAGGTAGAGGATCTATAGAGTATGGTGTGATAGTGAATCACCGTGATGGCGATTTCCGTAAAAAACACGCTGCAATGCGCCATGGTTTTACAAACTCAAATCCTAACTTAACGTTGACACAGAATTTAATAGAACAAGGGTATTTGGGGACGGAATTAGATGAAAAAATCCGTTACCAAGCGTCACGATGGGTGGATATTTCTACAGTATTTGAGATGTTGCCAGATCCCAATAATACTGTGCGTCCAAGTACAACTCGTAAAGATGCTTTAGGAATTCCAATGTTAACGGTTCATTATAATGTAGCTGATTATGTGAAAAATGCACGGGAAGTGGCTTATCAAGATTATGCCAAAATAGTAGCAGAAATGGGTGAGAAAGTGATTGTTGATCGTACGGGATTCCAAAATAGAGATCACCTTATGGGGACTGTGATCATGGGCGATAACCCTAAAGATTCCGTTGTAAATCATGAGTGTCGTACATGGGATCATCCAAATCTCTTTCTTGCAACAACAGGTGTGATTCCTGCTTCAGGTGTCGTCAATCCTACATTGACAGGTGTTGCCTTAAGTATTCGCTTGGCCGAAATTATTGATCGTGAAATTTAAGGAGATTAAAGATGAAAAATAATCGAACGTTTTGTAACCGTCTTTTGATCTCTCTATTCACCTTGGGCATGAGTAGCAGTTTGCTTTTTGCGCAATCGCAACCGGAGATCTCTGAAGCTGAGTTAATTGAAAAAGGTCAATATATCTCCATTGCTGCGGATTGCGTTGCGTGTCATACAGCTCCAACTGAGAATGCAAAACCCTTTGCCGGTGATTATGTGATTACTGTTCCTATGGGGGATATTGTTGCGCCTAATATTACGCCTTCAAAAGAGCATGGGATTGGAAATTGGAGTGAGGCTGAATTTGCAGATGCGGTGCGTAAAGGTATTAGGCCTGATGGAACTAGACTCTATCCTGCAATGCCTTATACAGCCTACCATGGCATTACAGATGAGGATATTCACGCACTTTATACTTACTTTATGAATGGCGTTGCTGCTGTTGATGCGCCACCAAAACATGAAACTTCGCTCTCATTTCCTTTTGAATACCGTTCATTAATGGCTATTTGGAATGGGATGTTTTCGGATGATAAGACATTTACACCTGATCCGAATCAATCCGCGCAAATTAATCGGGGGGAATATCTGATTGATAATTTAGCGCATTGCGGAACGTGTCACACTCCTCGCAATCTTCTTTATTCAGAGAAAGAGAATAAGACTCTGTCGGGCTCTAATCTAGGTGGCTGGTATGCGCCGAATATTACGCCAGATCCTGAAACGGGAATTGGTAATTGGAGTAAAGAGGAGATTGTGCAATTTCTAAAAACGGGGCATATAGCGAACAAGGCCTCCTCTGCCGGAGAGATGGCTACAGCAGTTGTAGAAAGTTTTAGTAAAATGACAGACGACGATTTGATGGCAATCGCTGCTGCTTTAAAATCGATTAATGCGATACATGGTTCGGTTCCGAAAGCCATTTATACCAAGCGCTTCCCCGTTATTGAGATTAATAGTGCTTACACAGGTCAAGGAGATTACCAAACGCTTATCGATCATGATACGACAGATGGCGCATTACTTTATCTTAATGTTTGTGCCGCTTGTCATGGCATTCAAGGGGAAGGGGCTCAAGATCAATCTTTTCCATCATTAATTCTCAATAGTACTGTGAAAAGTCCATTACCTAATAATTTAGTACAAGTGATCGCTGAAGGGCTTCATAGAGCCGTACCCGGAGATGAAGTATTTATGCCAGGATTTAAATCAGAGTTAACAACAGGGCAAATCGCTGCACTTACTAATTATGTTCGAACACATTTTGGCAATATTAATGAGTCTATTTCTGCAAAAGATGTTGAGAAAATTCTCAGTGGCAAAGAGTAGCTACACTTGATGAATATATGGTAGATCAAAAGATAAAGGTATATAGGTAGAAGTAGGTTTACGGAAGTAATGTCTAAATATAGATCTGCTAACAGATACTTCAAAACAGATACCTCACAATGACAACCCTCTAATTATGATATTTGTAATCTGCATAATTAGAGGGTTTTTAATTTGATGTAACTATGAAAAAGAAAGGATGAAAAAGAAAGGAAGTGATGATCGTTGCTACGATAACCGCCCCATCAAATAACCCGTCATCGCAAGTGATCCCATCACTGTTTGATCGTTGAAGAGGAGTGTTTCATCTTTAGAAGATCGCAGCCCCATAATGTAGAGTAATGGCAGAAAGTGCTCATCTGTAGGAATAGCCAGTTGTAGGGCGCGATTACCATCACGAAATGCTTGTAGAGCGGTATTATCCCGCGCAAGAACTTGTTGGTTGATGATCTCTCTTGCTTCTTCAGCCCAATCGTAACCGCCATGCTCATTGTGAAAATCGATACGGCGTAAGTTATGCACGATATTACCGCTGCCAATAATAAGAACCCCTTTTTGTCGTAAAGATTGTAATGTTTGTGCTAACTCAAAATGCGCCATAGGTGAGAGATTGGTGTTGAGGCTCAGTTGTAACACAGGAATATCTGCTTGTGGGTAGAGGTGGCAGAGAACGGACCAAGTGCCATGATCTAACCCCCAAATATGATCGAGTTGAATAGTATTGACCATCGATTGGATTTGCTTGGCTAATAAGGGATCGCCGGGAGCCGGGTATTCCATCTGATAGAGCGCTTGAGGAAAGTGATAAAAATCATGAATAGTCGGTGGTGCCGGCATTGCCGTTACGCGAGAGCCATCTGTTTCCCAGTGCGCTGAAATGGAGAGGATTGCTGTAGGTTTAGGGAGATTGTCTCCAAGTGCTCCCCATGTTTGGGTAAACTGATTATTGCCAATTGCATTCATCGGGCTTCCATGACCTATGAAGAGAAGTGGCATCTTCTCTGTTTGAGAGAAGTTTGCGGTGATCCTTTCTAGTTGTTGTAAATTCATGATGACAATAGCTCCATGCTAACGAATAGATGCGAGTTGAAGAAGGGACTCTAAAAATTAGGCTTATACTCGAAGTGGTCGGTAGCAACAGCATCTGTGAAGACATTGAGACGTGGTTTATGGGTAATCATATTATTGATAAGAACGTTGGGGAATACTTCAATCTTCGTGTTATAACGCTCTACATTGCCATTGAATATCCGAATGCTGGCGGCGATATTATTTTCAAGTTCGGATAATTCTCGCATAAAGCTTTGATAGATATTGGAGGCTTTCAGGTCTGGGTAGTTCTCTGCCACCATATTAATATTGCTGAGAAGTGCTTTTGATTGTTGATTCACTTTAGTGAGTGCATCAATATCGGTTTTCTCTGGTGAAATTTGCTGTAAAGCTGAACGAAGTTCTGTGACATTTTGTAGTACTGAAGCCTCATGAACTTTGTACTCTTCTACCATCTTTTCAAGGTTCGGCAGGAGCCTTGTTTTCTTGAGCTCTTCGGCGATCACATCTGCCCAAGCCCGTTGGCACGCATTATAGAAAGTAATAATGCTGTTATGAATCATGACGATCAATAACAGGAGTAAGGCGATAATCGCAAGTAGAATCAGTAGTGGTGTTGACATAAAGATCTCCTTTATCATTCTTTATAATCTATGGTTTTTGTGATCCTTGATCTAGGATTGTGTTGATGAGTCATTTGCCTGTGAAGGATCAATAACATTGAAATTATGATCATTTTCGCACAATATCGTCTCAAGGTCTTTAAGGGTTCTCTCAAGTTTGAGCGCTGTAGATTTCCCCGATAGCTCAGCGATAAATTGCCCAGGGTTTGAGAGATCATATTGTTGCGGTACTTTTAAGAGATCATTATCATCAAATGAGAAGCAGAGTTCCTGTTCTTCATTGACCTCAAGCGCAATTTTTTGATAATGCTTGGCAAAATATTCTAATTGTTCAACGGTTGTCGGTGTCAAGAAACGAGCGGCTTGTTGGGGTGTTTGACTATAGACAATCAATGTCTTACGAAAATTAAGGGATGCCGGCGCATAATCCCCTTCATTAAGGCCGATAAGGCGCTTATTGGCGGCGATGACAATGGGCGCGATTTGGGTCATGGTGCTCATAGATTGTAAATTCAGAATTAAACCATAACGATCAAAATGTTCAAGGACTGTCTCTTGACTCATCTCACCATCATTGCCTCGTTTTTCTACAGTGCGTTGATCTACATAATGGAGATGATAGTAATGATAGGTAAAAGTGAGTTGCTGCCCTTGATAATAGCCCCTTAAGCATTCTCGTAATTCTCGCGAATGATTACCTCGATTGAAGTCCGATAATCGCGTTAGTAGCGCCGGCAATTGGTAATATTCTGAATGATCTACTGTGAGCTCATTATCGAAGAGAAAATCTTGATAGAAGATTTTAGCTGAGAGATTATCGAGTAATTTCCGGCGGGCAAAAAAGCGTTGCCCTAAAATAAAGGCGATAAAGATGGATAGAAAAGAGAGAAAGAGGGCAAAGCCTTCCCCGGTTCGTTGGTAGAAGAGTGTGCTCCCGATGAGGAGTAAGAAATCGAGCGTAAAATAGAGATAGAAATCCCGTTGATCAAAGGCTAGATTCCCCTCAAAACTTTTAGCTTCCTCAACAACAGCAATGAGTGCTTGCGGGGTATCTGCCTTTTGAAGTGCATTATCGATGTGGTTAATAAATTGCTTTAACCGTCGATTATGGGCGATAAAGGCCATATTCCTCCTTCTCTTAATTCTATAGTAAGATCGGTTCAAAATAAGCTTATTGAAATGCCGGCGCATCGGCTGATCGAGGCGAAGACCTGCTCTGTCCGGCATCTTGCAAGCATTGGTTAGCTAGGTTTTATGTTTTTTAAATCTCCTGATAGCCCCTAAAAACCATTTTTCTTAAACCAAAATTACTATATTTGAAACGGATTAATTTTTGAAACGGGTATAGCGAATAGTATAGGTTAAGACATTTTCACTATTTGCAGGAATGGTCAATTTCCAAGTGACACCGTCACTATTTGAGCTTTTAATTTTATGATTCGTATCGATCATTTCCCAATTCAGATCGCTCATATTGGGAATGCGTTCATTTACAACAACCTCTACCGCTTCAGACTTCGCATTTGAGAGCGTGAGTTGATAGCTAATCTCGGTTTCATCTTCATTAATAATATTATAGCTTGTGGATTGACGTTTTTGTGTTACATCAAAGGCTTTACCGCTATTGAGTATGGCTGTCTGTTGGTTGGGAGTAGCGGGTAATTGATCTTCGCCGAGGAAGGCTATGTTCTGTGCTCCCTCGTAGAGCCGAATAATGCCAGAAGGAAGCGGGAAGCCGAGGTGAGATGCTTCATCATTCTTGAAGTAGATACGAATTTCTGCGTTCGTTAAATCTATCTTGTCGGACTCTCGTTGATAAGATGCGTAGTTAGTGAAGTAATAACTCTTCTGATAAGGAATCGCTTCACTTGTAAAGAGCATTAATTGCGTCTCTTCATTATTTTTAAGTGTTGAAATTGTTGGAATATCATAGAGATAGAAATCACCCACTGATTGGGCCGAGATCGCGGTTGATTCATCCATCATCTCCATCTTTGCTGAAGCCATGAGTGCCATATTGTAGCGAGGAGTGATGTTCGTATGGATCAAGTTAGGCTCACCGGCGATCAGGCGAATTTTGGCATTTTGATAATCAAGACCACTACCATTATTGATCGTTGCCCACCCTTCTAGTTTGAGGGTTTTATTTTTATCATCAAGTTGCGCGATATAATCCGTACTCCAATTTAAACCACCGGTGAGATAGGTTAAATTCGCTTGATAAGGGGATTTTGTCTCCGGCAGATTATTGAGGATAACCGATAAAACAGGCGTATTACTTAATCCTTCCGGCAACGTACTAAAGGCGATACGGGCATTCTCAGGCAGGTTGAGTTCAATGCGATCTTGATATTGGATAATGAGCCCACCGTTATTCGAGAGAATAGTTGCGGTCTCAACCTTTTCTTGTCCGGCTTGTGTGCTCACGATTTTCACTTGTTTGCCTACAAAGTCATTGAGAAGCGTATTTGGAGAGAGAATATTTCGATCTAGCTTCTTCGCTACGATAGTAGGAACCTTCTCCCCCTCTTTGTCTGCTGTGAAGGTTAACACTAATGATGAGGTATTGGCTGAAGGGGAGATGCCTGATAGGAAAAGCGTGCTGTTTTCATGATTTAATGTGAGTGCCCGAGTCTCTTGAATTAACGCAATATTCCCCTGATAAATAGTTACTATTGGTGTTTTATGAACATCTTCTGCTTGTGCAATAGAAGATATCATTATTGAAGAGGCCACGAGAGTCGGTAAAATTGTGTGGATCATTTTGGTTTTCATTGATAGATCGCTCCAGTTTGAGATTTCGCTTGAAAAAATGGGTGAAAAAGGTCTTATATCAATTTTTTCTGATAAAAAATGAAAATTATTCGATAAATTTAAATAGTTTTCAGGGATAATAATGTCATTACAATGGATATTATTCCTATTACAGTGTCATTTAAACTGTTGTTCATTGGCTATTAGTTAAAAAATTGAAGAAAGGTTTAATAGGAACTGTTGAAGAGCGGGTGATGTATAAATCAAAAAATGGATTGATACAGCACTATTTTTTTATAAGGTTATACTAGAGATACTCTTTAGTGCAGATAGTTAAAAGCAAATGTTAAAAGTTGATGTTAAAAGTTGATGTTAAAAGCCATTAGCTCTATTTTACTATAAATAATTAGAAGTTATTAGTAAGAGTTTAATTGTTAAGGTTCAACTATAAGCGTTTATGAACGAGGTTATCAGTGAGAACGATGAGCCTAAGGATTATTCGTTAGAGTAGGTAATCACAAAGTAGCTAGTAGTCGTTATGAGAATTTATTGAATGGGAGGTCTTTTATGACATCATCACCAAAGCTTATCTTAACCGAATCATCCATTAAGCTAAATGCCGGCCCCAGGGACAAGGTAGAGGCCATTAAAGCGGTTGGCGAGATCTTAGTTGCAGCCGGCGCGGTATCCCCTGATTTTATTGATAGTCTACAAAGACGGGAGGCGGTTTCTAATACTTATCTCGGGGAAGGTATCGCCATTCCCCATGGCATGGTTGAAGATAAATCCTTGATCAAAGAGGATGCGATTGCCGTTTTACAAGTGCCGGAAGGTGTTGAGTGGAACGATGGTGAAAAAGTGACTTTAGTCGTGGGTATTGCGGCGAAAGGCGATACACATATTACGATTCTGCGACGTTTAACGCGCTTAATGCAAAATAAAGAATTGTTAGCACAATTACAAACAACGACAGATCCTCAACTGATTTTAGCCGCTTTACTAGAAGATCAGGTCAATACTCAAGCTAACGTTATCACAGAGGCTGTTACCGATTTAGCAGAACAGTTTGAATGGACGATTGATTATCCATCAGGCTTACATGCGCGCCCGGCAACCGCATGGTCTGATGCGGCTAAAGCATGGGTTAATCAAGGTATCAAAATTCAAGTACGCCACCAACAGGAAGTGGCGGATGCCGGCAATATGGTGGCATTACTTCAGTTAGGCCTAAGAGAGGGAGATCAAATTGTGATCTCTGCCGAAGGTGATCAAGCACAAGATGCTTTAATGCAATTGAAGCAAGTGATTACCGGCCTTTCAAAAGGGGAAATTGAGGCGGCGAAAAAAGCAGCTGAAGCGCTAATGAATGCCAAACATGGTGGATGGAAGCCTGCTGCAGAGATTGCGCCGATTGCAGGTGTTACTGCAAGCCCCGGGTTTGCAATGGGGCAAGTCTATTTCCTTGAGTCAAAGGTGCTTGAGATTCCTGATCAACCTGAACCTTTGACAACGGCTAGTGAACGTTTAAGTCGTGCTTTAGAAAAAACACAATTACAGCTCAAATCGATCGTAGATGATATCACCCGTCGATTAGGGGCAAAAGATGCAGAGATTTTTAAGGCACAATCAGCACTCTTAGCAGATGAAGAGTTAATGACCCTTGCGAGTCAGCGAATGGTGGCGGGGCATGGTGTTGCTTGGTCTTGGCATGAAGCGGTGGAGATGAAAGCCAATCAATTGGCAAGCAATGCAAATCCTCTGATTGCCGCTAGAGCGATTGACCTTCGGGATATCGGTCAGCGGGTATTAGCGAATATTGATAGTAGCTTAAAGAAAAACTCTCTTACGGATCTTCCTGCCGGTGAATTTATTGTGGTGACGGAAGATTTAACACCCTCAGATACGGCCGGTTTAGATCCTAATAAAGTGAAAGGCATTGCCACATTTGCAGGTGGTCCTACTTCTCATACGGCTATTTTAGCGCGGACATTAGGCATTCCTGCGGTGGTTGCGATAGGGGGTAAAATAGGGGACAAATTAGGTTCTACATTAGCAGACCTTGATCAAAAACATACCTTGGTCGTCGATGGGGATGCCGGTCGCGTTTATCTCGATCCATCAGAAGAGAATCTAGCTTCTGCAAAAGCGTGGGCTGCGCAATTAGCGGAGAAACGCTTAGAGGCAGAGAAAGGTCGTCAATTACCGGCAACTACAACAGATGATGTCAATATTATTATCGGAGCCAACATTAATCGTCCTGATCAAGTCCCACTAGCGCTCTCAGAAGGCGCTGAATGTGTGGGTTTGATGCGTACAGAGTTCCTCTTCCTTGAGCGGGGCGATACGCCAACTGAAGATGAGCAATATGCCACTTACCTTGAGATGGGGCAAAAACTTGAAGGGCGTGAGCTTATTATCCGAACTTTGGATATCGGGGGCGATAAGCAAGTGGCACATCTTAAATTACCCCATGAAGAGAATCCTTTCTTAGGCGTGCGTGGCTCACGACTTTTACTCAGACGTTTAGATCTGATGTTGCCCCAATTGCGTGCACTTTATCGTGCAGCAAAAGAGGTGAGCAATATTAAGATTATGTTCCCGATGATCACCTCTGTTTCTGAAGTGTTAACCCTTAAACAGTATTGTGAAGAGGTGCGTAGTAGCTTAGATGCGCCAGAAATCCCTATTGGGATTATGATCGAAGTGCCGGCAGCTGCGGTATTAGCCGATAAACTTGCAGAACACGTGGCTTTCTTCTCCATTGGTACGAATGACTTAACCCAATATACCCTTGCAACTGATCGCCAAAACCCCGTGTTAGCAGCGGAAGCGAAAAGCTTGCATCCTGCGGTTTTACGCCTGATTGATTTGACGGTAAAAGGGGCGCAAAAACATCAACGTCCGGTAGGTGTTTGCGGTGGCTTAGCAGGTGATCCTTTAGGCGCACAAATCTTGATGGGCTTAGGGGTGAGTGAGTTATCGATGACGCCAAGAGATGTTGCTGCAGTGAAAGCCGGTATTCGTAAAAAATCATTTGCAGATATCAAGGCGCTTGCGGAAAAAGCCCTCTCATTTGAGAGTGCTGAAGAGGTGGAAGCACTTCAAGGAGGTGATGAATGAGTCAGGTGATAGATCATACAACGGATCATACAATGAACAGTATCTTAACTATTACGCTCAATCCGGCGATTGATCAGACCATTAAAGTTCCGCGCTTAACGGTGGGGGCGGTACAGCGAGCAGAATCTGTCCATTACAATGCCGGCGGTAAAGGGATTATGGTGGCTTCATGCTTAGCGGATTGGGGACAGTTTTCTGTTCGTGCCGGCGGTCTATTAGGGGAGAGCAATCCTCAAATTTTTGAAGAAGCACTGAAAGACAAAGCGATTCAAGATTGCTTTGTGCGCGTCTCAGGGCAGAATCGCACGAATATCAAAATTGTCGATCAAAATGATACAACCGATATTAATCTCCCCGGCATTGCCGGAACTGAAGTGGCTTTACAGCGTGTTGCAGCGACTTTTGCAGAACAGAAACCAGAATTACTGGTTCTCTCAGGTTCTTTAGCAGAAGGGATGCCGGTGGATAGTTATCGCCAATTGATTCAAGCAGCACCGCAAGCGAGTAAGGTGATTCTCGATGCATCGGGTGAGGCCTTAATTGCAGCATTGAAAGGCGATCGCTTGCCATTTGCCATTAAGCCGAATGAAGTAGAGCTTGCTCAATGGGCGGGTCGGAAGTTAGAAACGACAGATGCTATTTTAACCGAAGCGCGAAAATTAGTGGATTTAGGCGTTGCCTTAGTGGCGATTTCTATGGGTGGAGATGGTGCTTATTTCCTCTCAAAAGCAGGGACGTTACGGGCCTATCTTAAGGCGGAGAAGGTTCTGACAACTGTAGGTGCAGGGGATGCAATGGTGGCAGGAATGACCGCGGCGATTGCAGAAGCCTCAGTAAAAGACTCTGCCGATAAACTTGATCTTGAACGTGTTGCACGTTTAGGTACAGCTTTTGCGGTAGGGACTTTAGGTTTTATTGGCCCTCACTTGCCGGAGAGTGATCACATAGAGGCATTAGCACAAGCTGTTCAAATTGACAAAGTGGAGAAATAGATTATGAATCGAAAGTTATGGGTAGTCGTAGGGCCACAAACTTCAGAAGTTCGTCGCATTGTAGTGTTAGAAGCTTTGAAAGCAGCCGCAGAAAAAGAGGCGATTGCGTTAGATCTAAGCTCTTTGGCAGAAGTGGGGCGGTTGCCACAATTTTCTCAAAATCCGACAGTAGATGATACTGTTTTATTGGTAGATCTCTCGGCTGATCAGGTGTCAGGATTGAAAGGAGAGTTGCAATCAGTCACTGCAGATGATGTCTTAGGGGATGCCGCAACAGTATTAACAAATGTAGTGGGGTCAGGGTCTACAGGAACCATTTCACTTGCTAAATCTCCCACTGCATCGGATATGGAGAGAGGAGAAGTGAGTCATTCAGGGCCAATTAAGATTGTGGCGATCACGTCTTGTCCAACAGGGATTGCGCATACTTTTATGGCGGCTGAGGGACTTATTAACTCGGCTAAAGCGATGGATATTGAGATGCGTGTAGAAACCCAAGGCTCAGTGGGAGCACAAGATGCATTAACGGCTCAAGAGATTCGGGATGCCGATATCGTGATGATTGCTGCAGACAGAGAAGTGGATCGTTCACGCTTTAATGGTAAGCGGGTCTTCTCATCAGGCACTAAAAAAGCAATTAGTAATGGTCAAGCCTTAATTGAGCAAGCACTTAAAGAAGCGAAGACCCAAAAAGGGGCAAGCAGTGATGCTGAAGATGATGTCATTGAAGATAGTGGAGAAAAAGCGAAATCAGCGGGTGTCTATAAGCATTTGATGAACGGGGTGTCATTCATGCTCCCCTTCGTGGTTGCCGGTGGATTGTTGATGGCGATTGCATTTGCAATTGGCGGGATTAATGTCGGCGAAGATGAGGGCTCGATTGGCTACTATCTCTTTACGATTGGTAGTAGTTATGGCTTAGCATTGATGGTGCCGGTATTAGCAGGTTACATTGCCTTCTCCATCGCTGATCGACCAGGACTTGCTCCAGGTATGATTGGGGGAATGTTAGCTGCGGCAACAGGTTCTGGGTTCTTAGGTGGGATTATTGCTGGTTTCGTGGCGGGTTATTTTGTTCGTTTTCTTATCAAATATCTCAAATTACCGCGTAATCTTGAAGGTTTAAAACCGATTCTGATTTTACCATTATTAGGCACGCTCTTTGTAGGTCTTATTATGGTCTATATTGTCGGTGAACCGGTGGCTTATATTCTACATGCCCTTGAAAATTGGTTGAAAGGAATGCAAGGCGCTGGTGGCTTCCTTGTGGGAGCATTAATCGGTGGGATGATGGCGGTTGATATGGGTGGACCTGTAAATAAAGCGGCATATGCAACATCAGCAGCACTCATAGGATCTGGCGTTTATGAGCCAATGGCAGCAGTAATGGCTGCGGGTATGGTACCCCCACTTGCTGCAGCGCTTGCAACTCGTCTCTATCGTAGTAAATTCACCAAAGATGAGTATGAATCAGGAGCGGCAACAGCTGTTTTAGGGCTCTCATTTATTAGTGAAGGAGCGATTCCTTTTGCAGCAAGAGATCCGTTACGTGTGATCCCATCTTTCGTGGTAGGAGCGGCAATTACGGGGGGTATCTCAATGATGCTCGGTTGTGAGTTAAGAGCACCTCATGGTGGGATCTTTGTACTCTTTATTCCGGGAGCTATTACCCATTTAATCGGTTATATTATTGCGATTATTGCAGGAACTGTGGCTTCAGCACTATTATTAGTCTTATTAAAAAGACGCGTAGAAGTTGTTGCGCCTGCAAAGTAATAATAACTGATTAACTCATTGATAGTGATGATATATCGCATATAGTCATCATATATTGATGATCAGTACTATTAGCGGTATATCTGATACAAAATACCCTCAAGATGAAAATCTGAGGGTATTTTTATGGGTATTGATAAACTCTTATTGTTCAGAGTAAGTTATTTCAAATCAAAACTGATTCAGTGCGGGATAGAAAAAGCGAGTCACCAGTAAAATCGAGCGCCCGCAAGCGAGTGATCTTCGGATCTCTCAGTATTAAGAACTATCATAATTGCCGGCATAAGATTGTGGAATAGCGATATCGTTCAGCGTAGAGAAATGCGCAATCTGCCGGCACGTGATTATGATAAGAATAAGGTCATTCTCCCCGGCGATGCGATAGCTTCTCTTAGTCATTTCAAATAGAAGCTATTTCAAAGCGGGAGGGGATGCTTGCAATTCCATACAATCGAGCGCCCGCAAGTGAGTAATCCTTAGTCTAAGCGTTTTTCCCGCTCTTCATCTTCTCGTTTATTAATCTGCCAATAGGCGCAGGCGAAGAAATCCTCTTTACCTTTTCCCATCTCTTGTCGAAGAAAGTCTCGAAGTTTTTTAACGGTATGATATTCGGCTGTAATATGACTAAAATTCGATTCCGGCAATTGTTTCCAGATTTCTATTCCACGAGATGCTAATTCACTGCCTTGTTCAGGGTGAGGGTTTACGAGCCATTGAAGTTGTAGATTTGCCGCTGTTTGATAATGATCAGAGTGAATATCTGCTTCACTTAATACTTCAGTGATGATTGTTACAGATGCTGATTGTGGGACTGTTGCGATTAACGATGAAACGGCGGGAATACCTGTCATATCAGTGATAAAGAGATAATGGTCTCGAGGTGGCAATACTTCTCGGTGAGCTAATTTCATCGCAAGTCCAACGGTGTCGCCGGCTTTTGCATTGAGTGCCCATTGGCAAGCAACTGAATCGCCTTCATGAATCGCAAAATCAACGGTTAAATGTTTCTTCCCAAGGTCAATGCCGCGATGGGTATAAGTACGTACAGTCGGGCGAAGGGATTCATCTTCAATTTCCCAGACTTTTAGGTCAGCATTATAGCTTGGCATTACTACTTGACGCATACCTTGGGGAGGAATAAAGAGTTTATTATTCACACCTAATGGTACTTCTGCGAAAGGGGCGATCTCTTCGCAGTGGAATGTTAGGCGTAAGTAGCCGGGTGTAATATAGTGCTTATCTACAAGTGAAACAGTTGTTCTATGAACTTTCATAAACTCATCCTTTAAATATTTAAACATCAGCGTGATGGTTCAATTTTGTGTAAAAGTTACCATAGATCGCTGAAATAGAGACTTTGCCAAAGTCTTAAAATTTATCTGTGAGCACTCTATTTTATGGATCTTATTTTCAAATGCAATAGATTATCATTTGCATTTATTGAAGGATCTTGAAGAACCTTTTTTATGAAGATGATTTTTCAGCGATCATGTTCTAATTTTTGAAAAGATTTGATGGTAAAGGTTCGCTTTTTGAATTATGAAAGCCTATTCTCACTATATTTTTTTAAAGTAATTTTTGTTCTATAAATTGGATTTCGATTTCAATGAATTCAACTTTAATTAAAATAGGATGATTGATCATGAGCGTTGTAGTTAAGCGATATTTTTATAGATTTATGTTAGGATGTTCAATTGCTATTTAGCTTGATCTTTAGACATATATTCAGTAAAATGCCCGAATCGTTTACCAGCGACCCCTAACGTTGATTTAAGCCAGTAATCTATGAGCGCCTAGCGCTTGCCGGTATTCTCGTTACCGGTGGATTGAATTGTTGGTCTTAGATTTTTTTGTTAGTGATTATTTATTTTGGAGTTTTCAATGAAAACATTTAGTGCAAAGCCTGCTGAAGTAACCCGTGAATGGTTTTTAATCGATGCAGAAGGAAAAACCCTCGGCCGTTTAGCGAGCGAAGTTGCAAGACGCTTACGTGGTAAGCATAAGCCTGAATTTACGCCACACGTAGATACAGGTGATTATATCGTTATTGTGAATGCGGATAAAATTCGTGTAAGCGGTAACAAGATGCAGCAAAAAATTTACTACAAGCATACTGGTTATGTTGGTCATTTAAAAGAAACGACACTTGAAAAGATGTTGCAAACTAAACCTACGAACGTAATTGAGTTTGCGGTAAAAGGTATGCTCCCTAAAAATGCTTTAGGAAGAGATATGCTTCGTAAGCTTAAAGTGTACGCAGGTCCTGAGCATGCGCATGCAGCACAGCAACCTAAAGTTTTAGACATCTAATTAAGAAGAGAGAATTTATTATGGCAGTTAACCAAAACTATGGTACTGGAAGACGTAAAAGATCAGCAGCAAGAGTCTTCTTACGCAAAGGTACAGGCAACATTATTGTAAATAACAAAGCAATTGATGAGTACTTCCCACGTGAAGTCACTCGCATGATCGTGCGTCAACCATTAGAGCTTTTAGAGTCTACAGATCAATTTGATGTGATCGTAACTGTAAAAGGTGGCGGTATGAGTGGTCAAGCTGGTGCAATTCGTCATGGTTTAACACGTGCATTAATCGAATATGATGAAGCAAATCGTGCGCCATTACGTAAAGCAGGTTTCGTAACTCGTGACCCACGTAGTGTTGAGCGTAAGAAAATCGGTCTTCGTGGTGCACGTCGTGCAACACAGTTCTCAAAACGTTAATTTCTATCGCTATTTTGAGTATGATAAAACAGATCAAAGCCTTTCTAGCGAAAGGCTTTTCTTTTTGGAATAACGGCGAGGAGCCAACGGCAATGGAGCCAACAATCTATTCGGCAGATACGCATCCTATCCGTAATCGCCAAATTTCAAAAAATTCGATGACAGTGATTCAACGATTGAATCGCGCTGGATTTAATGCTTATTTGGTAGGCGGCGGCGTTCGGGATCTACTGCTTGGTTTAGCGCCGAAAGATTTTGATATTGTCACTGATGCTCACCCGAATGAAATTCGTCGGTTATTTCGTAACAGCCGAATTATTGGTCGTCGCTTTCGTTTAGTGCATGTCCTATTTGGGCGTGAAGTGGTGGAAGTGGCAACTTTCCGTTCTAATGAAGTGGATGATCGCTCAAAGCATTATCAGACTAATCAAGAAGGATTTGTCACTCGTGATAATATCTATGGCGATATTGATGAAGATGCGATGCGCCGAGATTTTACCATCAATGCGCTCTTTTATGATGTACGTGATCAGACGATTATTGATTATTGCGGCGGCTTTGCTGATATGAAACAGCGGCAACTTCGTTTAATTGGGAATCCAACAGAGCGATTTTTAGAGGATCCTGTGCGAATTTTGCGAGCGATTCGTTTTGAGGCGAAACTTGGTTTTCAGATTGAGCCTGATCTATTAGCGCCGATTGCCGAACATCGTCAGTTACTTGAAAATGTCTCACCGGCAAGGATGTATGATGAAGTGCTTAAGCTCTTTTTAACGGGGCATGGTGAGGCATCTTATGAGCGATTAATGGCGCATCAGTTATTTGAGATTTTATTCCCTCTGACGTATAGAGCATTAGCGCAACAAGATTTTCCGGCACAACATCTGCTACGTCAATCGCTTCATAATTCTGATTTACGAGCGAAAGAGGGATTATCGAGCTCTCCTTACTTTGTGTATGGTTCTTTGTTGTGGGAGCCGTTTATTACCCGATTTAATGCATTAACAGCGCAAGGTGTGAAGTATCGAACAGCTTCTGAACAGGCCATTGATGAAGTCTTTAAAATTCAGCATCAGATTACAGTGATTCCACGTTATGTGCGCGAGTTTATTGAAGAATTGTGGGTGCTGCAATTTAGATTAGAAGCGAAAGTCATTCATCATCCTGAAAAGTTGATGGCAAATCCGCGTTTTAAAGCAGCTTATGACTTTTTACTACTTCGGGCTGAGGCGCAAGAGAGTGAATCGGTGATCGCGAGAGCAAACTATTGGAAAGGGCAATTTTCTGTATATGAGGCAACGCTCTTAGCGAATGAGCAACAACGTAATAGAGAAGAGCGCCGAGAGGTAAAGCAAGCGCTGAGAAATGTGGTGAAAGGGCAAGATGAGTCTGAGAATGCTAATAGTGCTTCTCAGAAAAAACGCCCCTCAAGACGCCGCTCTAGTAAACCAAAAGTCGGTAATAATGCTGGTGAAAATAAAACGGCTCTAGAACCGATCGCGAGTAATAATGGGGTAGAGGTTGAAACGAAGAAGAAACGTAAACGGCGCCCTCGCAAACGTTCAAAGACTCAGAGTGAGGCTGCTCAAGTCAATGAGCCCTAAGTGATATAGGTCTCTAATTGACAATCTAGTAGGATAAAGAAAAAGGTAGCAAAGGCTACCTTTTTCTTTGTCAACTCGAGCGACTTAAAAACCATTTTCCCTAAACCAAATTTACTATATTTTAAATATAATTCATCGGATTAACCGTTTGCCCTTGTGTGCGGATTTCAAAATAGAGTACTGTTCGGCCATCAAAGCTATTACCCATTGTTCCGATCTGTTCACCTTTCTTGACTTTACGGCCCTCTTTAACATTGATAGAGGAGAGATAGCCATAAGCAGAGTAGGTATTGGCATTGTGGCGAATAATAATGAGTTGGCCATAGCCAGAATTACCGGCACCTGCAAAGACAATTTCTCCATCATTAGCGGCTACAATCGGTTGGTGTAATGTGCCGGCAATCTGAATTCCTTTTTGTCCGGGAATATTGGGGTTATAAGTGCGAACGACATTTCCTGCAGTGGGTTTACGCCAATTTTTTACCGGTGTAGTGACTTTGTCTTTAGGTGCAGGAGACGCTGCCGGCGTTACGACAGTATTATTGCGTTTAGGAAGCGGTTGTGGATTAGCATTACTACTTGCAGCAGTGGAAGCTACAGGTACCTCACCAGCCTTGCCTTTGACAACTAATGTTTGCCCCGCTTTAATAAGATTGGGGTTAGAGATATTATTTAATTGTTGTAATTCTTTGACCGACATATTGTGTTGTTTAGCGATTTTGCTTAATGAATCACCGGGGCGCACAGTATACTCTCTTGTAGAGCTACAAGCTTGAACGATCAGAAGAGTGATCAGAAATAGTATTAGTCGTTTAAGGTACATAACTCTCTACTTTTATATCGCTGATAAAAAACCCTAAAAGGAAGGCGATCATTTTAACACCTTCAATCTTTTAGGGGGATTTTTTATTATAATAAATTTCTACCGAGGATTAATGTTACAGTTTATATCAATGAGATATGAAGGATAAGATATGAACAATAAGATATGGCTTAATAATTAATCTTAATCACTGTGACATTAATTCATCGATTTTTAATAACGGTACCTCATTACTCAATAGGATCGGTTGCACAGATTGCAGTGACATTGACAATGCGTCGAGCCGTAGCAATATTTGTTACAACATGTGCAGGTTTAGAGATTCCGGTAAGAATAGGGCCTACTGCAATACTATCAGTAATGGTGCGAACAAAGTTATAAGTCACATTTGCGGTATCAATATTGGCAAAGATAAAGAGATTTGCCATACCTTGAAGCTCTGAGTTAGGGAAATAAGCATTACGATAACGCTCCCAAAGTGCAAGGTCGGGTTGCATCTCACCTTCACACTCAAGTTCAGGTGCTTCTGCTTTAAGAATATTCAGAGTTTGCTGCATTTTCCGTGCAAACTTCGATTCCCGAGAGCCAAAGTTAGAGTGGGAAATTAAAGCCACTTTCGGCGTAATACCAAATCGTTCTACCACTTTCGCTGCCATTTGCGTAATATCTGCAAGCTCTTCAGCAGTTGGATCTTCATTAACATGAGTATCACAAAAGAAGAGAGGCCCTTTAGGTGAAAGAAGCATTGTAATCGCAGCCGCTTGTAGTGTACCTTTACGAAGCCCGATGGCATCGACAATGTGGTGAACATGGCGATGATATTGGCCTAAAATACCGCTGATCTGACCATCGATAACACCTAATTGTAAGAGCATGGCTGAGAGAAGATTGCCGCGGGTTTGCATTCTTTGGCGGGCAAGCTCCGGGGTAATTCCCTTGCGGCGCATCACTTCATAATATTTCTCTGCGCATTCATCGAGCATTGGCGGATTACGATAATCGATAATTTGAACATAGTCGCTCATAATATCTTTACTGATCTTATCGGTGGGCGCTAAAACTTTGGTTGGAAGATTGATCCCAAGTTCCTCAATGCGTTGTTGAATCACTTTCGGTTGGCCAATGAGAATAGGGTTCGCTAGACGATCTTGTTTGACAAGGTAAACCGCACGCAGAACACGCTCATCTTCACCTTCACAATAGGCGATTGTTCTCGCATTCTCTTTTGCTTGATTGAAGATAGGGCGCATTGCCATATTGGTCTTATTGAAATGCTCAGTAAGACGTTGGCGATACTCTTCAAAGTTGGTGATAGGACGTTGTGCAACGCCGGACTCCATTGCAGCTTTGGCAACGGCAATGGGAAGTTCAACGATTAAACGCGGGTCAAATGGCTTTGGAATAATGTAACTGCTTGAAAAACGCAGGTTTTCACCGGGATAAGCATGAAGTACTTCATCGGTTGGCTCTTTATGAGTCAACTCTGCAATCGCTTCAACGCATGCCATTTTCATATCTTCATTGATCTCTGTTGCACCACAATCGAGCGCCCCTCTGAAGAGGTAAGGGAAGCAGAGTACATTATTGATCTGATTTGGATAATCAGAGCGGCCGGTTGCAATAATGGCATCTTCTCGTACTGCATGTGCAAGCTCAGGACGAATTTCAGGCTCAGGGTTTGCAAGTGCAAAGATCAGCGGATGTGGCGCCATTTTAACGACCATTTCAGCTGTTAAAACGCGAGGTGCTGAAAGGCCGAGGAAGATGTCAGCATCTTCGATGACTTCACCTAGGGTTGTTTTATCTGTTTGTTGGATGAAAGCAGATTTATACTCATCTAAACTTTCAGGGGAACGAAGATGATTCACTACCCCATCACGATCGACGACGGTAATATGCTCTCTTTTGACGCCAAAGCGCATTAAAAGATTTAAACAGGAGATTGCCGCAGCACCAGCACCACTACAGACGACTTTCACATCTTCAATCCGCTTGTCGGTGAGTTTAAGTGCATTAATCACACCTGCAGCGGTAATGATTGCGGTGCCATGTTGATCATCATGAAAAACGGGGATATTCATCCGCTTTTTGAGTTCTTTTTCGATATAGAAACACTCAGGCGCTTTGATATCCTCGAGATTAATGCCGCCGAATGTGGGTTCAAGGCTTGCGACAATATCGATAAATTTATCGGGATCAAGCTCATCGACTTCAATGTCAAAAACATCAATATCGGAGAAGTTTTTAAAGAGAACGCCTTTACCTTCCATCACAGGTTTGCCGGCAAGGGGGCCAATATTACCTAAGCCTAAAACAGCAGTGCCATTACTGATGACGGCGACGAGATTGCCTTTAGCAGTATAATCTAATGCTGTTAATGGATCGTTTTGGATCTCTTCACAAGCATAGGCAACGCCAGGAGAGTAGGCTAAAGAGAGATCTTTTTGGTTGACAAGCGGTTTAGTGGCTTCAACCGATATTTTTCCAGGTCTAGGCTGTGCATGATAGCGAAGTGCTTCAATACGAAGATCTTCAGTTTTATTGTTGGGAGAATCCATATTTAGATCTATCCTTTGTACTGAAATATGAGGGAAATATTAGATACTAACAAGGATTTTATTGTGAATCTATAGATTCTGTTATAAAAAAGCATAATATCGGAGATAGTATTGGAAAATAGCTGTCTAAAATGTTTACAAAGGGCTCGCTAAAAATGAATAAAATAGGCAGAAATGCTAGACGCTCACCGGTGGATTGATTGTTGTACTGCTAATTGTTAAAAAGCGTGTCTATGATCTTCATAAGAATATTAAATGAATATTTAATAAGGACGATTTAGAGGATATTTGTTATACTAACCCGCAGTGAACAGCAGGGAAGAGTCTGGTTTAAACTGAGTTAATGGAAGAGAATCTATTCTACTCAAATTTGGAGGGTTTGAATGTCCGATCAAGATAAACAATTAGTGCTAAGAGCAAATACTTTCCCGTCGGTTGCAGATGGTTTAGATGCTTATATTAGTGCGATTAGTGATATTCCGACGCTCACAGCGGAAGAAGAGCAGGCTTTAGCGTATCGTTTACTTGAACATCAAGATCTCAATGCAGCGCAGACATTAATCTTGTCGCATCTAAAGTTTGTAGTGCATATTGCAAAGAACTATACGGGCTATGGCCTACCGCTGATTGATCTGATTCAAGAGGGAAATGTCGGCTTGATGAAAGCAGTCAAGCGTTTTGATCCTGCTTATAATGTAAGATTGATCTCTTTTGCTGTCTATTGGATTAAATCAGAAATCCATGAGTATGTGATTCGTAATTGGCGAATTGTGAAAGTCGCGACAACTAAAGCGCAACGTAAACTCTTCTTTAATCTCCGCTCCTCTAAAGAGAGCCTTGATTGGTTAACTGATCAGGAGGCTTCTGATATTGCCAAAGAACTCAATGTGAGTAAGGCTGAAGTAAAGAGAATGGAGATGCGACTTTTCTCTAACGATATTGCATTTGATCTTCCCGCTAATAGCAGTAGTGATGATGGTGATTTTAGCCCTTCTGATTGGCTTGCAAGCCATAATGCAGACCCATCGCAACAGGTTGAACGAGAGGATTATACACATTACGAGAATGAGAAGCTTAATACTGCGCTTGCAGAGCTAGATCCTCGGAGTAAAGATATAATTATGCAACGTTGGATGCAAGATGAAGATGAGGCACGCCCGACTTTAACAGAATTAGCGGATAAGTATGAAGTCTCCGCCGAAAGGATTCGACAAATTGAAAATCAGGCGATGAGTAAAATCAAAGACCTGTTAACTGTATAGGATACATTTTATAATTCATAAGACTCAGAGATTGTTTTCTGGGTCTTTTCTATTATTGGAGATAAATAACGATGACAGCCATTTCCCATATTCAAGAGAGCCTTGCCGTTAAAGAGAAAGTATTAACGCAATTGCCAGAGGTAATCGAGTCGACAGGTCATGTTTTAGTAGATGCTCTCAAAAATGGCCATAAGGTTTTAGTGTGTGGTAATGGGGGGTCTGCTGCAGATGCACAACATTTTGCCGCCGAGTTAATTAACCGTTTTGAAACAGAACGTGCCCCATTGCCGGCAATTGCATTAACGACAGATAGCTCTAATCTCACGTCGATCGCGAACGATTATAGTTATGAAGTTGTTTTCTCTAAGCAGGTTCAAGCATTAGGGCAATCAGGTGATGTGCTCATTGCAATTAGTACTAGTGGTAATTCAGTCAGTATTAATAATGCTGTAGAGGTGGCACTCGCCAAAGGAATGCACGTATTAGCCTTGACGGGAGAAACCGGTGGGAAGATGGCGGAGATTGTTTCGGATCATCTACATCTTGTGAAAATCCCAAGTCATAGAACCGCCCGAATTCAAGAGATGCATATTTTAGTGATCCATATTTGGTGTGCAATGATCGATCAGGCTTTCTAAATCATTTTCAATTTGAGATTTCTAACTCCTATTATGACTATCATGTCCACCATAAACACTGAGACGTAAACAATTATTACAGGTGAGTCAGATGAATATGATGAATAAAAGATGATAAAAGTCAGAGAGAAGGAAAAGATAATGGAATTTGAATGGAATTTGAATGGAACTTGGATGGAACTTGTGTAGCGCTCTATTAAGTAGTGATAAGATTAGGTGCAATAAAGAAAGCACAATAAAGAGAACTTAATATAAAGTAGACATGATATCAATCATAAATAGCTGTGTTTTATACGGATAGAGGATATGGTTGGTGAGAATAATTTAATGATATTTTGCCCTAAATGGTGAGTAAATATGATGAAGCGATTTTTGTTACTAGGTAGTGTTTTATGGGCTTTAGCGGGATGTGTTCCTGCCCTCATAGTGGGAGGTGTCGGCGCAACTGCTTTAGGCGTTAATGATCGGCGTACAGCAGGGCAGATTGTAGAAGATAATGCGATCACCGTAAAAGTACAAAGTAAAATTGGAGAGTTACCTGGTAGGATGCATGCCCATATTAGTATTTTAAGCTATAACGGCGTGGTCTTGATTTTAGGTGAGGTACCTACTCAACAGCTTGGGCTTGAGGTGGAGAAAGCCGTGCTTAATACTGAGCATGTGAAGGGGGTACATAATGAATTGATTGTGGCGCCTGAAGCCTCTATTGCAAGTATCTCTACTGATGCAATGATTACTGCTAAAGTAAAGGCGGCATTGGCTACAGAGATTACGCTAAAGGGTTTTAATGCTGCGAATGTGAAAGTGGAGACGTCCCGGCGTAAAGTCTACTTAATGGGGATTGTTAACGAAGCTGAAGCGAAAGAAGCGATTAATATTGTAAGACATGTAGAAGGGGTGGAAGAGGTTGTGCCCTTCTTTGATATTGTGAATCGACAATTCTATAATGTAAATTAGCACAAAGCTTTAATATAAGATTCTTTATGAAAACTGAACAAATGGAAATCGATTAACTACTTTGTAGTAAAATAGCGAGAATCATTATTCAGATGAATGACATTAAAAAGGTGAATGTAATGGTACAAAAGTATGATGCAATTATAATCGGTGGCGGATCGGGAGGTCTATCTTACGCGGAGCGTGCTGCAAGTTATGGTGTGAAATGCCTACTTATTGAAAAAGATAAGCTCGGCGGTACTTGTGTGAATGTTGGTTGTGTTCCCAAAAAAGTGATGTGGAATGCAGCCAATATTGCCCATACTTTCGATGATGCCAAGGGATACGGCTTTTCGTTTGAAGGCCCATCATTTTCATGGTCAACACTTAAAGCAAAACGTGATCAATATATTCACAATATCGTGAATTGGTATAATGAAAGCTATATGCCTAATGCTGGCGTTGATGTGATTCATGGTGCTGCAAAATTTGTAGATAATAAAACGGTGGAAGTCAATGGCGAGCAATATAGTGCCGAAACGATCGTTATCTCAACGGGAGGGTATCCGCTTCGTTTAGATGTACCTGGAACAGAGTATGGTATTACTTCTGATGAATTTTTTGACCTTGAAGAAGCACCAAAGCGCGTTGCTGTGGTGGGGGCAGGTTATATTGCCGTTGAATTAGCCCAATTATTATCGGCATTAGGAAGTAAAACAGAGCTCTTGTGCCGTGGTGATATGGTTCTTCGTCATTTTGATTCTTATATCACGGAGCATCTCTATGAGGAGTTGATGAAAGATGAGCATTTAACGCTTCATCCGCGCTCTAATGTACAAGAAGTGATCAAAAATGCAGATGGTTCATTAACCGTTCGTACAGAGCGTGAAACACTAGAGGTGGATCTTTTAGTCTGGGCGATTGGGCGTGGTTATAATACTCACAACATTGGTTTAGAGAATACCGATGTGCCGGTCAATCCGGATGGCACTATTACTGTTGATAAGTATCAAGCGACGAATGTTGAGGGTGTTTACGCATTAGGCGATATTATCGGTGGTAAATATCAATTAACGCCTGTTGCAATTGCCGCAGGGCGTCGTTTGGCTGATCGTCTGCATAATGGAATGACGGATCGGCATTTGGAGTATCACAATATTCCAAGTATTGTCTTCTCACATCCTCCGATTGGAACCACTGGTTTGACTGAAAAAGAGGCGATTGCTGAGTATGGGCAGGCTGCAATCACCTGTTATACTACTTCGTTTACAGCGATGTACTCTAGCTTTAGCGATAAACCTGTGAAAACAGCGATGAAGATGGTTTGTGCTGGCGAAGAGGAAAAAATTGTCGGTATTCATCTGATAGGCCCTTCTGTCGATGAGATGCTTCAAGGCTTTGCTGTTGCCGTAAAAATGGGCGCACGAAAACAAGATTTCGATGACACTGTAGCGCTTCATCCGACAGCTGCCGAAGAATTAGTAACGATGCGTTAATAAGACTAATAAATTTCAGATGAATTAAGAGTAGAAACGGCATGTTAGAATTTTTTCAGGGTATTGATTTCGCAATTTTATTAACATTAGTCTTATCGGTCGGTTTAGTGCTTGCCTTTGAGTTCGTCAATGGCTTTCATGATACGGCAAATGCTGTTGCAACGGTGATTTATACCAAATCATTAAAGCCACGTTTAGCGGTATTTCTATCGGGGATTTTTAATTTTCTCGGTGTTTTACTTGGCGGTTTAGGCGTTGCTTATGCAATAGTCAACCTTTTACCGATGGATCTCCTAGCGAGTGCAGACTCTACAAAGGGTCTAGTGATGGTGGTGTCACTTTTAGTGGCCGCATTAATTTGGAATCTTGGTACTTGGTATTTTGGTATTCCAGCTTCTAGTTCCCACACATTAATAGGTTCCATCCTTGGGGTTGGGCTTGCGAATGCCCTGATTAATGATCATTCCTTAGTTGAAGGCGTGAACTGGGGTAAAGCTTTAGGCGTTTTTGAATCTCTACTCTTTTCCCCCTTTATTGGGGCTGGTTTAGCAGGATTGCTTCTTTTAGGGCTTTTACGTTTTCTTCCGAATAGTTATATTCATAAAACCCCTTATCAACGTCATGTTATAGACAATAAGAAGAAGCCACCTTTCTGGCCCCGATTTTGGCTTGTCACCTCTGCAATGGGGATGAGTTATGCCCACGGGCAAAATGATGGGCAGAAAGGGATTGGTTTAGTGATGTTAGTGCTCTTTAGTGTAGTACCAGCGCATTTTGTCTTGAATCTTAATTCAAGTGTCTTTGAAATTGAACAGACGCGCGTTGCAGCACAGCAGATGATTGCTTATTACGATAGTAATAAAACGGTCTTAGATGAGCTCTATCCTAAGCAGAGCAAAGCGCAAGCCGAAGATGAAGGTCTTTTTAGTTGTGAATATAGTGAAATGACGCAACACTCTAAAAAATTGATCCATCTTTTAGAGGGCATTGATAATTATGACCAGCTGACAACAGATCAACGTTGGGGTGTTCGTAATGAGGTGATGTGTTTAGCGAATATTGCTAAGACGCTCGAGTCTGTTGAGGCATTACCTGAGGGGTATCGTAAATCGTATAAAGCAATTGGTAAAGATCTTACCAAAACAACACAATATGCCCCTTTCTGGGTGATTGTTGCGGTAGCCGCTGCACTTGGAATGGGAACGATGATTGGTTGGAAACGGGTTGTAGATACTGTGGGTGGTAAAATCGGTAAAAAAGATATGACTTATGCACAAGGAATGAGTGCGCAGATTGTCTCGGCATTTGCGATTGCATCTGCTAGCCATTTTGGTTTCCCTGTATCGACTACACATATTCTCTCTAGTTCCGTTGCCGGGACGATGATCGCCAATAAGGCAGGGCTCCAAAAATCAACGGTTAAAAATATTGTGATTGCATGGATTTTGACCTTGCCGGTCTCAACTGCGCTCTCTTTTGGACTTTATGTGCTAGGCACTTATCTGTTTGTGAATTAGGATGAAATTATTAAGTTATGATGAGGCAGCTTTCGCGTTACAAAACGGGGAAGTGATTGCCTACCCTACGGAAGGGGTATATGGATTAGCCGCTGATGCAACTAATCAATTAGCGGTTGAACGTTTGCTAACAATGAAGCAGCGAGCATCAAGTAAAGGGTTTATTGTGATGAGTGCTTCCTTAGAGAAGCTCGGCTCACTGATTGAGCCCTTAGACAGAGCGGAGACAACGGAGGTATTAGAATCATATCGGGGTGGGTTTCGTTACACTTGGATTGTTCCAGCAAAAGAATCTGTTCCACACTATTTGCGGGGGGATTTCACGACCTTAGCTATTCGTATTACCAATCATCCGGATGCTTTAGCGCTTTGTGAGCGTATGTCTGTTGGAGTTGTATCGACTAGTGCGAATTTGCATCAAGAAGCGCCATTAATATCGCCTGAAGCGATTATGGGAGTTTTTGGTACCAAGATTGCTGGTGTGATGATGGGTGAGATTGGTGGATTATCGTCACCTACGCGTATCGTAAATCTTAAAACCAAAGCGGTGATTCGTGCTTAGATTTTAATTAGGATGGCATCATATCTGAATAAAAGAGGCTTATATGTAAGTCTCTTTTTTTATGTGTATCGATATCACTCTAGGTTGAAAGAAATAAAAAACCCTGACATAAAATGACAGGGCTTTTCTATGATCTATATCACTCAAAGAATGGATATTTCTAAGAGAAGAATGATTGTATATTGATATTGCTATTGCTACTAATAGTAGATAACGGCAATGTCTATGAATCAATTAAGCTAATGCTTTAATTTGAGCATTTAAACGGCTAAGAAGACGTGCAACTTTGTTCTTATGGATTAAACCACGTTTTGCTGAACGATCAAGTGCGCCTTGAGCTTTAGCGAAAGCTTTAATCGCTTCTTCACGGTTATTGCTCTTGATTGCATTGATGGTTTTCTTAACATAAGTTCTAGTCATTGAACGATATGAAGCGTTAGCTGCATTGTGCTTCTCAGCTTGACGAACGCGTTTTCTTGCTTGTGCTGTATTTGCCAAGGTTTTACTCCAATTTAAAAAATGTATGAATTTATAACACAATATTGCGCCTAAAATCGGCGCAATTAAATTTGTAATAATCACATATGATTAACCTTTTTCATGGTTTTGTCAATGTAATTTCACTGAAAATGGGAAGAAAGCGGGCACTTTTTCTGAGAACGATTTCTTAGAAAACAGGAACGATACTACCTTCATATTTCGTTTCAATGAATTGACGAACATCATCTGATGTAATCGCTTCCATTAATGCTTTGATGCGTGGGTCATTTTCATTCTCAGGGCGGACAACAATGATATTAGTATAAGGTGATTGTGCGCCCTCAATAAAGAGAGAATCTTTAGTCGGATTTAAACCCGCATCTAATGCAAAGTTAGTATTGATGAGTGCTAATTCAACTTCATCAAGGGTACGAGCCAGCATTGGCGCCTCAAGCTCCACAAACTCTAATTTATGTGGGTTTTCAACGATATCAAATGTAGTTGAAAGAATATTACTTGGATCTTTCAGTTTAATTAAGCCTTCATCATCAAGCAAAATGAGTGCGCGGCCACCATTGGAGGGGTCGTTAGGAATACTGACTTTTGCACCATCAGGAAGGTCACTAATATTTTGAATTTTTTGTGAATAGCCGGCAATCGGTTCAATATGAATTGCAGGCGTTAAGGCCACTAAATTGATATTGTGATTTTTGTTAAATTCATCAAGATAAGGAGTATGTTGGAAGAAGTTTGCATCTGCTTCTTTTTCATCCACCATCATGTTCGGCAGTACATAGTCAGTCACAACCACGATATTAAGATCAATATCTTTCTCTGCGAGTTTAGGTGCGATCTGCTCTAAAATCTCTGCATGAGGTACCGGTGTTGCTGCTACAGTGAGTTTCTCTGCTGCCAGACCAAAGAATGGAATAAGTGAAAGTGCTGAAACAAGTGCTAATTTACGCATGATGAATATCCTTTAAATAAATAGTGAGGAATCGAGCCCCGAGAACTCTTTTATAACGAGCTTTTTCTATGAAATCAAGCTATTTTGATAAAAATATATTTAAAAAGTATGTTTAGTATGTATTTAATCGCTGCCATTTGAGGCTAGATGTCGCTTCTATCATAAATCTCAATGAGCTATCATGAGCTTTATAGTAAGATCGTTTCAAAAGAAGCTGATTCAAATGCCGGCGCATCAACTGATCTAGGTGAGAAAATCTGTTCTATCCGGCATCTTGCAAGTGTTGTTTAGTACGGTTTTATCTTCTTTTAAAACCCCACAATAGCTGTTTAAAAACCATTTTTCTTAAACCAAATTGATTATAAGATATGGATTACGCTGCTACAATAGATCGATTGAAATATCGAGATAAAATAAAAAGACCAAAGATCATCTCTTTGGCCTTTCTGAATGATGAATGAATCGCTATAAACGATTCATTGATCTAACTCTCTATCAATAAGTTAGTTGGATAGAATTGATAGATTACACTAAATCATGAATTAAGGTTTCACGATCACCATATAATAGATCGATTAAAGGAATCTCAATCATTGTATAAGCGCCAGGTTGTTGTTTCGTGACAGCGCGTGCGCTTGATACAAGAATTTGTGCAGTTAATGCAGGGTTATTGATGCGCATATCAAATTCAAAGAGTTGATTATCCGTTTTACCTGAAACACCTTTGCGAGTAATCGTCACGCCGTGACCAGCATCTTTTAATGAATCGATTGAATCAACGTGCTCAACGATAGTATCATCATTTTTGAAGTAATCATCATTCAAGATGGTATTTTTAACAGTGTCGAAATGAACGCCTTGTTCAGTTTCAACGTAGACCATACGACGATGTTTTCCTGTACCAATCGGAATGGTGACAGAGAGTGCATCTTTTACGCCTTCAATGGCTTTAACAGCAACAGAGTGCCCCATGCTCATACCAGGACCGAAGTTGGTATAAGTAATCCCTTTAGGGGCCGCGGCTAAGAGAAGCGCACGAATCACAGAGTCTGAACCGGGATCCCAGCCTGCTGAAAGAATAGCACTTTTGCCATGCTTTTGAGCTACATCGTTTAAGTGAGCGCGAACTTTTGTGATATCCGAATGAATATCGAAGCTATCTACGGTATGGATACCTTTCGCTAAGATTTCAGAGGCATATTGCTCAATTTGACGGCTTGGGACACAGAGAATTGCGACATCGACTTTGCCTAATTCGGTAATCTCTGTGACCACGGGATAATCAACACCCTTAATTGGAGTTGCCTGGCGACGAACGATCCCTGCGATTGTAAAATCAGGTGCCGTTTCAAGGGCATCTAAAACGTAGCGTCCAATATTGCCGTAACCTACAATAGCAGCAGTTATTTTACTCATAGTAATAATCTCCGGTTGTAAAATTGTGAGAAGAAGCTCGTTAAGAGGGCTCTATGAATGATGTTAGTGATTCTCATTTACACTCTTGTAAGTGAGAATTTTTATCATTTATTAAAAAAGACTCTCAAAAAAAGTGCAATCTCAGGGCTATTGCCACAAGACTGCACTCTATTTTAGATCGAAAATGGGTTATTTCCGTGTGTAGTGGCGAACGAGCCAATCGCCAATCCATTGTATAATTTGTACCATAATAATGAGTACAATCACAATAAGATACATCAATTCTGACATATTTCTGTGGAAGCCAAAACGAACCGCAATATCCCCAAGCCCGCCGGCACCTACTGTTCCCGCCATTGCAGTATAGGAGAGAATTAAAATGCCGGTGACTGTTGTTGCGGCAATTAAACTTGGCCTTGCTTCAGGAAGTAAAACTTTGAGAATAATTGTGCGAAGCGGTGTTCCCATACTTTGTGCAGCTTCAATCACCCCCCGATCGATCTCTCTAAATGCTGTTTCTGCAAGTCGAGCAAAGAAAGGGGCAGAGCCGACAACAAGTGGGAAGATTGCTCCTTTAACGCCCATTTTGGTACCCATGAGGTGAAAGGTTAGGGGGAGCAGTACTACAATGAGAATCAAGAAGGGAATGGAGCGCAAAATATTGGTGATGAAAGAGAATATTCGATAAAAATTAGGCGCTGCGAGTAATTGCTTCGGTGAAGAGAGAAAAAGCGCAATTCCCCAAGGAAGCCCAATCAGAATGGTAAAGAGCCAAGTAAACCCTAACATGATTAGAGTAATCCAAGTATTTTTGAGAATCATATCCCAATATTGTGCATTGCTAAGAGCATCTAAAAACGCTGTCATAATTTGAAAAGCCTTTTGCGAATTAGGTTGTTACTGGTGTTGATACAGAGTTATTGCTGATATTAATGCAAAATTAATATCACGATGAACGATCGATTATCTAATCGATATATTCACCATTACCATTACCATTACCATTATGAGTATGGGTTGAGCTTGATTTGAGTGAGTGCCGGTGAAAGTGATGTCACTAATACTTTATGGGCTTTAAAGAGCGTAATCGCCTCTTCAACTTCATCCTTGTCGCCATTAATTGTGACAATCATCTGCCCATAAGGAATATCGCGGATATAGCTAATAGAACCCGATAAGATCGAGAGATCGATATTACTCTGTTTGATGATCTGGCTAAGATGGGGTTCAAATGCCTCGTTTCCAATATAAGAGAGCTGATAAAGGTGATGCTGTTGCGCTGGTGCTCGCTCAAGATATTTAATCAATTGTGCTTGCTCGGTCTTATCAATGATAAATTCTTTGGTAACATCGGATGCCGGGTGCAAAAAGACCTCTTCTACCGGCCCTTCCTCGATGATTTGACTATCGTGAATGACCGCAACACGATGACAGATAGAGCGAATCACCTCCATCTCATGGGTGATCAATACGATTGTTAAATTCAGTTTTTGGTTGATATCGACGAGTAGTTCTAGAATAGATTGCGTGGTTTGAGGGTCTAGCGCCGAAGTTGCCTCATCACAGAGTAGCACTTTCGGATTATTTGCAAGCGCTCTAGCAATGCCCACGCGTTGTTTCTGCCCGCCTGAGAGTTCTGATGGATATTTATTCCGGTGATCAGCAATATCGACTAATTCTAACAAGTCTTCCACCCGTTTTTGAATCGCACTTGCGCCCATTTTTTCTAGACGCAAGGGGAAGGCGATATTATCGAATACAGTTTGACTAGAGAGTAGATTGAAGTGTTGGAAGATCATGCCCATTTTTCGGCGTTCATGCATTAATGCTTTTGCTGGGAGTTGAGTAATATCTGTGCCGTCGATGATCACAGCGCCACTATCGGGTTTTTCTAGAAGATTTAGGCAACGAATTAGAGTGCTTTTTCCTGCTCCGGAATGACCAATGACACCAAAAATAGAACCTCTTTCAATGGTTAGAGAGATGTTTTGAAGTGCAATTTTCGGGCCTTTTGGGGTTAGATAGGATTTTGTGAGCTGTTCAATTTTAATCATAAAAAATCTTTTTATAGAGTCAATAGATCAATCTGATGATAAATCTGGCGATAGATCATCCTATCGATAGGTTTTGCAAGCGTCTAATTATAGCAAGAATCTCAGCTAATATTCGTAGTTTAGAGGGTAAAAAGAGAAATTTTGTGCCATTACAGTTTTTTAAGTGTCTATTAGATTTACAAGTTAAAGAGAAAGAAGTTAGAGATGCTTGATAGAAATAATTATTGGTAATTTAATATTAACAGTTGAAATTTAAGAACTATAATAAAAACATAATAGAAGTTAATCACTTTAGATGATTGGAATGAGAATATTCAGTAATAGTGATATTAGGGGCTGTTGAACATTCATAACTTCAGCCAAATATAGGCACAAGCTAAAGCAACGTTGTTTTCATAATGTTGTTTTAGCTTGTCATATCTTGTTGCTATACTTCTAAAATGTTTCAGCCTTGCAAATGCATTCTCCACTAAATGCCGAGTTTTATAAATATGCCAGTCCATATGATTATTATTCGTAAGAGTATTCCTCTTTTTAGGAATAATAGCTTTAGCTCCTTGATTTATAATATCTTCTCTAAAACTCTCAGAATCATAACCTTTATCTGCACTAACGTAATCTGTCGTATTTAAATGAACCCTGCTAAGTAGCTCTGGAGCGACCTTGATATCGTGGGTCGTTCCATCTGTTACGATAAATTCACAGGGATTACCGCAAGCATCTACGATCATATGAATTTTTGAACTATTTCCACCAACACTTTTAGATATTGCTTGAGGATTATCTGCGGTTGCTCCTGTGCTATGCTGGTGAGCTCTAATGTGAGTTGCATCTATAAACAGCCATTCATAGTCAACATCTTGTGATAGTTTTTTAAATAATTTCAAGAGCTTGTTATTTTTAGACCAACGACTAAAAGTTTTAAAAATAGTATTAGGTCGCCCAAATTGCTCAGGAATATCCCTCCAAGGAACACCTGTTCTCATTCTAAATAGAATACCCTCAACGATATTTCTTAAATTTGGTTTGTCATAGATATTCAAATCTAGGAGAATAGGCTTCAGTTTCAGCCATAGTTTATCTGTAAGCATGGTTCGAGACATAGCGAGAGGTAGGTTTTTTTTGACGATAATATTCTACCGCTCGCTTTTTTTATTTTGAACTGCAATGTTCAACAGCCCCTAGTTATTTATATAATGTTTACTTTTTTATACAAATTTTCCTATAAATTACTTAAGTGCAAAACTCATTTGGTAACAAATGAGTAAACAACATGTCGTTATTAATATTGCAGTTTGAATAATAAGTTGCATAGATAATTATTAACGATAATAGGTTGTAGATGTAACTTATTCTATAGGAGATAAGAAAATGAAAAAGTTAAGTGTGATTGCGCTTGTACTCTCAGGCCTTATAGTTCCAGCTGTTTCTATGGCTGATTATGGTTGTAAACGTAAAGAAGCAGCGCTTGAGAATCAATTAGAATACGCTAAGAAATATAACAATACTTATCGTATTCAAGGGCTAGAGCGTGCACTTGCAAATGTGAAAACTTATTGTGGTGGCGGATATCCTCTAGATTCTGAGGAAGCTAAATCTTACTATGAGGCGGATCAGCGGTTAGAAGTACTCGAGAAGATTGAGGATGCTCAGAAAGATTTAGCTAAAGCGGAATATAAATTGCAAAAAGCAAAAATAAAAGGTGATATTGAAGACCAATATGAAGCTGAGTATAAAATCAAAGAGGCAAAAATGCGCTTAGAGATGTATCAGGGCTATTTTGATGGGTTGAAATAGTCTATTGAAAATAGTCTATTAAATGATTAGTAAATATCATTTAATGACGTCACGATAAATAAAGAGCATAAGGGATAGAAGGAGAACTTCTGTCCCTTTTTTGCCTTTGATCAGATCTTTAGTGAATATTATGGCTCTATTTAGATCGTGTTTATAGGATTTACAACTTAAATCATATAAAATTAATTCAATAAATATCAAAATGATAGTTTAATTCAGCAAAATGGTGGCTCTAGCTTTAGTCATAAGCTGCTAGTAATAAAAATAGCGTAAATTTCACTAAATATCCGTTATACTGTAGTAGTTACTTACATTTATTGGCCTCAGAAGAACTCTATTTTTCATGGGGCTTTTATCAATTGTGTGAAAAATACTTATGCTTGAAGATGTATTCTCATCTGAAAGCATTTATTTTGATTCAAAAGACAGTCATCTGTCTATTTTTCACAAGACTAGATCCTATCGAGAGATAGGATGTTCTAGTTAATGCAAAAGAGGATAATTTTATGGCAGACCAAAAGTTATTGAATGATATTGATCCGTTAGAAACCAAAGATTGGGTCGATTCAATCGAAAGTGTCCTTGAAGTAGAAGGGGAAGAGCGGGCGCATTTTCTCATCGAGAAAGTGATTGAACGCGCCCATCGTGATGGTGTGCAGATCCCTTTTATTGGCACGACTGAATATATCAATACCATTCCGGCAGATAAACAACCTCGTTATCCTGGCAACTCCGAATTAGAGCATAAAATCCGCTCCTATATTCGTTGGAATGCGATGGCGATGATTGTGCGCACCAATGCAGAAGATTCAAGTTTAGGCGGACATATTGCAAGTTACGCCTCTTTGGCAACGATGTGGGAAGTGGGCTTTAACCACTTCTGGAAAGGAAATACTGATACGCAAGATGGTGATTTGATCTTCTTCCAAGGTCACTCAAGCCCAGGTATCTATGCGCGTGCCTTTATTGAAGGGCGCATTACAGAAGAGCAGATGGATAACTTCCGCCGAGAAGTGGATGGTAAAGGTTTATCATCTTATCCGCACCCTTGGCTCATGAAAGATTTTTGGCAATTCCCAACGGTATCAATGGGTTTAGGGCCAATGCAAGCGATCTACCAAGCGCGTTTCTTGAAGTATCTTCATTCTCGTGGATTAGCGGATACTGAAAATCGTAAAGTATGGTGTTTCTGCGGTGATGGTGAGATGGATGAGCCTGAATCACTAGGTGCGATCTCGCTCGCAGGTCGTGAGAAACTCGATAACCTGATCTTTGTGATTAACTGTAACTTACAGCGTCTTGATGGCCCTGTGCGCGGTAATGGTAAAATTATCCAAGAGCTTGAATCAAACTTCCGCGGTAATAACTGGAATGTGATTAAACTTATTTGGGGAAATGGTTGGGATGCCTTATTAGCACAAGATCATGATGGGATCTTACGCCGTCGTATGATGGAATGTGTTGATGGAGATTATCAAACATATAAATCACGTGATGGGGCTTATGTTCGTGAGCATTTCTTCAATACGCCAGAATTAAAAGCGATGGTTGCGCATATGTCAGATAATGATATTTGGCGTTTAAATCGTGGTGGCCATGATGAGAATAAAGTCTATGCAGCTTATGATGCAGCGGTTAAAACAGTAGGTCAACCGACTGTCATTCTGGTAAAAACTATTAAAGGTTACGGGATGGGGCAAGATGGTGAAGCGCAAAACGTGGCGCATCAACAAAAATCTATTAGCCTTGAATCCCTCCGTCGTTTCCGCGACCGTTTTGAAGTGCCAATCTCTGATGAAGATTTAGAGGCAGTGAACTTTATTCGTCCACCTGAAGGGAGCCCTGAACTTGAGTATCTGCATGAGCGTCGTAAAGCATTAGGGGGTTATGTTCCTTCTCGCCGTACACAAGCGAAAGAGAAATTAACAGTCCCTAAGTTAGAAGCCTTCAAACCACAACTTGAAGCGACTGCAGAAGGCCGAGAAATCTCAACAACCATGAGTTTTGTCCGTATCTTGAATACATTAGTGAAGGATAAAACGATTGGTAAGCGTGTAGTGCCTATTCTTGTAGATGAATCTCGAACTTTCGGAATGGAAGGGATGTTCCGTCAGTTAGGTATCTGGTCACAAGCAGGACAACAATATACACCACAAGATGCCGGTCAATTGATGTTCTATAAAGAGACAAAAGATGGACAGATTCTGCAAGAAGGGATCAATGAAGCAGGCGGTGTAAGCTCATGGATTGCGGCAGGAACGGCTTATTCCAATTCTAATGTGGAGATGATTCCATTCTTTGTTTGTTACTCTATGTTCCAAATGCAACGCACTATGGATCTTATCTGGGCGGCAGCAGATCAGCGGACTCGTGGTTTCTTAATGGGCGGTACTTCTGGTCGGACAACGCTTAATGGGGAAGGTTTGCAGCATGAGGATGGTCATAGCCATATCTTAGCGAGTTTGATTCCAAACTGTAAATCCTATGATCCTGCACTTCAGTTTGAATTAGCAGTGATTATGCAAGATGGTTTACGTCGTATGGTGAAAGAACAGGAAGATATCTTCTATTACATTACCATTATGAATGAGAATTATGCACATCCTGAAATGCCAAAAGGTGTGGAAGAAGATATTCTTAAAGGTCTCTATCTACTCAAAGCGGCGGATAAAGGACAAGGCCCGAAAGTACGTTTAATGGGCTCTGGTACAATTCTGCAAGAAGTGATGCATGCCGCTGAGCTTCTTAAAAATGATTGGAAAGTAGAGAGTGATATTTTCAGTGCAACCAGTTTTACCGAGCTTGCACGTGACTTTAATGAGTGTGAACGCCAAGCGCTTTTCCATCCAGAAAAAGCAGCACCTGAATCTTTCGTTGCACAAAAATTGAATCATGAAGAGACACCGATTATTGTGTCAACGGATTATGTGCGGATGTATGCAGAGCAAGTACGCCCGGCAATCACAAAAGCACCTTATCGTGTATTAGGTACGGATGGTTTTGGTCGTTCAGATACGCGTCCACAACTTCGTAAATTCTTTGAAGTCGATCGCTACTATATTACGATTGCAGCGCTCAAAGAGCTTGCTGATGCTGGCACTATTGCTAAATCAGTCGTAACTGAAGCGATTCAGAAATACAACATTGATGTTAATAAACCAAATCCACTTTGGGTGTAGTAACTACCCGTAATAGAGGATAGAGACAGTGTTCTATCGAGATTGTAATGTTCGAAGTTGAATATTTGAGTACGATTTGAGTATGAATATTTGAACGTAAAATGATAGAACACTGGCTTCTGAATAGGACTATTACGTGAATGAAGGAAGTACGCATTGTAGTAATGCACTTATAGTGATGCGTTTATAGTGATGAGATCATTCAATGTTTTGAAATGGTTGAATATAACTGATTAAAAGGATTAAAAATATGGCGACAATTGAATTAAGAGTGCCAGATATTGGTAATTTTGATGCCGTAGATATTATCGAAATTCCGGTAAAGGTTGGCGATACAGTAGCAGTCGATGATACGCTCATGACATTAGAATCAGATAAGGCTTCAATGGATGTCCCAGCAGAAGCTGCGGGTAAAATTGTAGAGCTACTTGTCAAAGTAGGTGATCAAGTGACGACGGGAGATCTGATTGGTCGCATGGAAGTAGCAGGAGATGCCGAAGCGGGTTCGGTAAAATCGGATACAGCTCAGGCGTCTGCTGAAACCTCTAAGACTGAACCAGCTAAGACTGAATCAGTTCAAGCACCTGTAGCGAAAGTTGCAGCACAATCAGCTGGTGAAATTGCAGAGATTCGCATTCCTGCTGTCGGAAATAATGATGAGTTAGATGTAATTGATATTCCTGTGAAAGTAGGTGATGTCGTTGCGCTTGATGACACGCTTGCCACATTAGAGTCAGATAAAGCATCAATGGATGTTCCCGCAGATAAAGCCGGTACCATTACTGAGATCGCATTATCTGTCGGTGACAAAGTGAAAGAGGGGGATCTTGTCGTCAAAATTGCGACAGGCGGCTCTTCAGCAGAATCAACGTCTCAAGTTGCGCCCGCGGCACAAGCACCAGAAGTGAAATCTTCTGATGTGAAAGCAACCACTACATCAAAACCTGATTTAACTGCACCCCATAAAGGGGATGAAATTCCTGTCGCGCCACCAAGCCAAGTAGCGCAAGCAACGCTTGATATCAGCGGAGCGCATGCTTCACCTTCTGTGCGTGCTTTTGCTCGTGAATTAGGTGCGAATCTTAATGAGGTGAAAGGTTCAGGACGTAATGGCCGGATTCTTCGTGAAGATGTTTTAAGTTATGTGAAAGGCGTGTTAAGTGGTGCGCAGCCAGCCGTTGCTGGTAAAGCAGCGGTATCTTCTAATGGTGGGGGCTTAGATCTGCTTCCATGGCCAAAAGTAGATTTCACTAAATTTGGAGAAGTAGAAGAGAAACCATTAAGCCGAATTCAAAAAATCTCAGGGGCAAATCTTGCGCGTAACTGGGCGATGATTCCGCATGTGGCACAGTTTGATGAGGCCGATATTACAGATTTAGAAGCACTTCGTAAGCAGCTTAACAAAGAGTATGAAAAACAAGGTGCAAGAGTCACTATTTTAGCGTTCCTCTTCAAGGCTGTTGTGAAAGCATTGCAAAAATTCCCTGAGTTTAATAGTTCATTAGAGGGCGATAAGCTCATTCTCAAAAAATATTATCATATCGGTTTTGCGGCAGATACACCTAATGGTTTAGTGGTGCCGGTGATTCGTGATTGTGATAAAAAAGGTGTCTTAGAGATTGCCGCTGAAATGCGTGAACTTGCAGGGCTTGCACGTGATGGTAAATTGAAGCCTGATCAAATGACGGGTGGATGTTTCACTATCTCATCATTAGGCGGCATCGGTGGAACGAACTTTATTCCGATTATTAACGCACCTGAAGTGGCAATCCTCGGTGTTGCGAAGAATCAAATTAAGCCTGTATGGAATGGTAAAGAGTTTGAACCTCGTTTAATGATTCCATTATCGCTCTCTTACGATCATCGGGTGATCGATGGGGCATTAGGTGCGCGTTTCATCGTTTATCTCAATGAGTTACTTACAGATATGCGTCGCATGGTAATCTAAAGGAGTTAGAGATGATTATTGAGTTAAAAATTCCAGATATCGGCAATTTTGATAGTGTCGATGTGATTGAAGTGCTCGTAAAACCAGGTGATACCGTTGCTATTGATGATACACTTTTAACGCTTGAGTCTGACAAAGCTTCTATGGATGTACCCGCGGAAAAAGCAGGGACGATCACAGAAGTACTAGTTTCTGTGGGTGATTCTGTAAGTGAAGGAACTGTCATTGCTAAATTAGAAGTAGCAGAAGGCTCATCAGAATCGGCTGCTAAAACTGATGCCTCTAAAGTAGATTCAGTTAAAACGGAAGCGAAATCAGAGGCAAATGTAGAGAGAAAAGCAGAACCTGCTCAAGCAACTCATCAAGCGGCAACAGCACAGGCAGATGATGTGGTCATGTCTACGATTTTAGATCCGGATTGTGATCTTGTTGTGATTGGTGGCGGTCCGGGTGGTTATTCTGCAGCTTTTAGAGCGGCTGATTTAGGGCTTAAAGTGATCCTTGTTGAACGATATCCAACCATTGGTGGAGTGTGTTTAAATGTCGGTTGTATTCCCTCTAAAGCATTACTACACGTTGTAGATGTAATGGAATCTGCGAAATCTTTTGCAGATATCGGTATTACTTACGAAGCGCCTAAAGTCGATATTGACAAATTACGAGGCTTTAAAGAGTCGGTTGTTAATAAATTGACGGGCGGTTTAGCAGGAATGGCTAAAATGCGTAAAGTGGAAATTGTTCAAGGGTTTGCAACCTTTAAGAATGATCATCACTTAACCGTTGCCTTGACAGAAGGCGGCGAGCGTGAAATTAGCTTTAATAAGGCAATTATTGCGGCAGGCTCTTCTGTTGTTAAATTGCCTTTCTTGCCAGAAGATCCTCGTATTATCGATTCAACCGGTGCGCTTGAGTTACAAGATATTCCTAAGAAATTATTGGTCATCGGTGGCGGGATCATTGGTCTTGAGATGGCCACGGTCTACTCAACGCTAGGTAGTGAAATCACTATCGCAGAATTTGCAGATGGTTTAGTACCGGGGGCAGATCGTGATTTGGTAAAAGTCTTTGAAAAATATAACAAAGATCGTTTCCATAAAGTGATGCTTAAAACGGCTGTAACGGGTGCAAAAGCAACCGATGCCGGTATTGAAGTAACCTTTGAAGGGGCGAATGCACCTGATGGTCCTTTGACGTTCGATAAGGTGTTAGTGGCAGTCGGTCGTAAGCCAAATGGTTTAACGCTTCATGCCGAGAAAGCGGGTGTGAATGTAGATGAGCGGGGTTTTATCTCTGTTGATAAACAGATGCGAACTAATGTACCTCATATCTTTGCAATTGGAGATATTGTGGGTCAACCTATGCTTGCACATAAGGCTGTTCATGAAGCGCATGTGGCGGCTGAAGTCTGTATCGGTGAGAAACGCTTCTTTGATGCAAAATTTGTACCATCAGTAGCTTATACCGATCCTGAAATTGCTTGGGCGGGTTTAACTGAAACCGAAGCAAAAGCAAAAGGGATTAAGTATGAGGTCTCAGTTTTCCCTTGGGCTGCAAGTGGGAAGGCGATTGCCAATGGTCGTGATGAAGGCTTTACGAAATTGCTTTATGATCCGGAGAGTAAAATTATTCTTGGTGGGGCAGTGGTAGGGATTCATGCCGGCGATTTAATCGGTGAAATCTGTCTTGCTGTTGAAATGGGGGCGGATAGTATTGATATAGGTCATACGATTCATCCTCATCCAACCTTGATTGAATCTGTGGGAATGGCTGCAGAAAATATCCTGGGCGCATGTACTGATCTACCACCACAACGGAAAAAATAGGTTAGTACTGATACAGTCTACTTAGAAGTGATAAAAGAAACCCAAAATATCGAGTGATATTTTGGGTTTTGTTTTTACTGAATTGTATTATAGTAAATTTGGTTTAAGAAAAATGATTTTAAACAACACTTGCAAGATGCCGGATAGAATAGCTTCCTTACTTATTGCAGCCGATGCGCCGGCATTTAAATATGCTTATTTTGAACCGACATTACTATAAATAATTGTATGAAATGAGTTGAATGAATTAAGACTACTTCTCTTCATTCATCATCGCATAGTACTCCTCTTCAGTAAGTAGCTTATCCCGTTCTTTGATGATTGCTTTTTTGGCTTTCTCATCATACTCATTAATCTCATCAGCTCGTTCTTGATCAATTTCATCCATGATCTGGAAGCACATTGCGCGAGTTTCTAGCTTAGCAATAGCAGAAATTGCAAAATGCGGGACTGAACGATCCCAATTGATCGCATTTAAGAAATTATTAATGGCTTCTTCGCGTTCTTCCTCAGGAATAATATCGATCTTATTCATGACTAACCAACGGGGTTTATTATGAAGTTCTTCACTATATTTTTTGAGTTCTTCTAAAATAGTGAAGTAATCTGCAACAGGATCTTGAGAATCGCTAGAAGGTGAGATATCGACTAAATGTAGTAGAATTGAGGTTCGGCTTAAATGTTTTAAGAATTGATGACCAAGACCAATACCATCAGATGCCCCTTCAATAAGACCAGGAATATCGGCTACGACAAAGCTCCGAAGCTCATCAATTTCAACAACACCAAGGCTTGGTACTAGAGTCGTAAATGGATAATCGGCCACTTTAGGGCGAGCGCCGGAGATTGCCCGAATTAAGGTGGATTTACCAGCATTGGGTAATCCTAATAATCCGACATCAGCCATCACTTTGAGCTCTAAACGTAGTTCCCGTTCATCACCTTCAGAACCGGGTTTAGATTGTCTTGGTGCACGGTTGGTAGAGGTTTTATAGCGAGAGTTGCCTAATCCATGGAAACCGCCTTGTGCAACTTTGACGACTTGACCCTCTTCCGTTAAGTCCGCAATAAATTCATTTGTGACATCGTCAAATACTTGAGTACCTAGTGGTACATCTAAGTAGAGATCTTCACCATCTTTACCGGTACGATTTGCTCCTGCACCATCCTCGCCACGCTCGGCACGATAGGTGCGTGTATAGCGATATGTCATTAAGGTATTGAGGCCTTTTGTCGCTTTCAGATAGACACTGCCACCATCACCACCATCGCCACCATCAGGGCCCCCGAAAGGGATAAATTTTTCGCGTCTAAAGCTGACGCAACCGTTGCCACCATTGCCGGCGATGACTACGATTTTTGCTTCATCAATAAATTTCATTTTATTACCTCGAAATTTAGAGCAAGAAATAAAAAAAGCTCCACATTAAATTATGGAGCTTTTATAACTGTTTAGAGCGATATTATTAAGCAACTGGATCGATGCTTACATATTTACGCTTGCCTAAACCTTTGGTTTCGAATGTTACATGACCATCAGTTTTTGCAAAAAGTGTGTGATCTTTACCAACACCTACATTTAATCCTGCATGAAAACGTGTACCACGTTGACGAACAATGATTGAACCAGCTGTTACAAGCTCACCACCAAAACGCTTTACTCCAAGACGTTTACTTTCTGAGTCACGACCGTTACGGCTCGAACCAACACCTTTCTTCTGTGCCATAGTTTAAGTACCTCTATAAGTTTAATTAAGCGCTAATGCCAGTGATTTTAATTTCTGTAAAATGCTGGCGATGACCTGCATGATGGCGATAGTGCTTACGACGACGGAATTTAATAATGTCGATTTTACGAGTACGACCTTGTTTTTTAACTTCCGCAGTTACTTTAGCACCGGCTACCACAGGAGTACCGACAGTTAAGTTACCATTTGCACTTACAAGAAGAACATCATTTAATTCGATGTTTGAGCCTTCTTCTGCGCCTTCGATTTTTTCAATACGGAGGATTTGACCTTCCGCAACGCGATATTGTTTACCGCCCGTTCTAATTACTGCATACATAATTGCTGAATGCTCCGCATAAATTAATTTACATAAAATATTCGATCAAACCAGCCATTTGAGAGGGGACTACAAAACGGTCGGGTTTAAGAGGGGTAATATTACTGCTTAACTAAAAAATAGTCAAGCAATCCCTAGGGACTTTTCTAGGAATAACACAACTCTATGATCAATCTAGCTCGGGATTATCCCACGCTTTAATATAACAATCAATCAGTCATTTTAAATATTTTCAAATAATTTAAATACATTTTGAATCCCTCAAATTTTATCTATCTACTACCCTTTAATTATGAGCATATGAAGGGTATTTATGGATGCAGGGTATTTGCAAATGTAGAGTAAAAGATTGGAGAGAAGTATTGATTTAATCAAATTAGATAGAGTAAGTGGATTAATGATGGAACAAGAAAGTAGCGGGAAGTTAGATGTTGCTGAACATGATCTTCAATATAAACAGAAAGGTAGCAAGCAGGAAGGTGAACGAGGGGCTATTTTGCTGGAAGTTGTCATCGCTTCGCTATTTCTTTTGCTGGTGATGAGCATGGGTAATCGTTTATTAGGGTTTTATCATCTTAATTACCAGAAGCTCTTCATCACTCATCAAGTATTGATGCAGAAACAAAATGAGCGATAAACAGATAACAGGCATGAAGAATTCGTATCGGAGTAGAGAGTCGGGGCAGAGCTTACTCTCAATGCTTGTCGGATTGGCGCTGTTCGCGATTATTCTTTTAATGGTATCGATGATTACTCGCAGTTGGATGATGCAGACCCTATTACTTAAACAAGAGGTTGAATTATTGGATTCGCTAGTGGCGACAGAGGATCTTCTACGTAAGGAATTTGAAACTCTGTTATTTGCTCCATATTGCCCATCTTTACTGCCTTCTTATTCGTCGATGATGCTTGGGGTGAGCGTTGATAAACAATATCGTAATCTTTTACAACAAAGCCTTTTAATATCTTCACCAATGCCTGCTCATAAAGTGAAGGTGCTTAATTTGCATAAATTACAAGGTCGGGGAAGTGGGCAATATTCTCCTGAGCCAATGAAGAAGTTGCAACGTTTAGTGGAGGGGAGTGAGCTTTTTTATCTCATTGGTCTTAAAGAGACCGGTCTATCTATGCAAGGCACAAAAATTCAAGGAGATATGCCCGCTTCGCTCATCGGAATACGAGGAGCTTATTTTTATTTGACGGATTGTCGTAGCAGTATGTTGTTGTCGGCCAATCGTAAAGATGAGGGGTTTGAATTATCGGCTGTTGATTTAGAGTTGATTACTCAATTGTTTGATCAGAAAAAGTTGCAGATTTATGTAATGCAAGAATATCTCGTATATCTACAAATTCGGGATCAGGAGAGCTTTTTGGTCATAGATTATATGGATGGTCAGGCTTTTTATCGAGCGCCTTATATTGTGGATATGAATCTGCAATTACAAAATGGTGTATTGACGGTTTTATTGGTGTCCGGCCTTACAAGAAGGGCGCCGGCTAAAAATATTGTAGAAGATTTTTATGGGCGAACTATTGAAAATGGTTGGAATATCAATGTTTGGCCTATTGAGATTTCCTTGGAATAGATTGAATGATAGAAATTGTATTGTAGAGATTATTCAATTGCTTATAGTGCCGATTGTAGTAATGACTGAAAAAGTGAAGTAAGTGTAAGATGAGAACGATGCAACAGCGAGAATCAGGTTCTATTTTTGTCGGCGTTATTATAATAGTAGGGCTATTTTTTCTATTCTTTTGGGGCATGCAACAGATGCTCTCTCAGGAGTGGTTTTTATTACGTAAAAAATCTGCTTGGGTTGAGAAATTGCATGTTTCAAAATCTTTTGTTCGAAAGCCGAATCAATTTTCAATTACCAAAAAAGAGGCTCATCAAGTCGAGAAGTGTGACCTGTATCGGCAGAAAATCCTAATTAGGAATCGTCAGTCAGAGGGGAATCATTCTTTAAATATATCTGATTGTTATAATGACCCCTTTTATAAGTTAAATGTTGATTTCTATCTAGATGCCGTATCTCCTGATCAAAATATCTCTTATGCGCACTATTATTATGAGGTCAATAATGACAGTAAGGCCTTAGAGAATGCTGTTTTAGTTGAGTTTGTGAGGGTTGAAGAAGATTTGGTATCGGTTGTTATTCTTCATGAGAACCAGCAATATGATTACCAGTTGCCTCTATTTGATGATCAAGAACGGATACAGTATCAGTTAGTGAAAGGTATCGATAGTGGAGTGGCGATAATTGTAAATCGCACGCTTTGGTTTTTGTCGTTTACAGGGGAGGTGAAGCTTGTTGCGCGAGACTTACCTTTTAAATTTGAATCAATACTGTTATCTGCTTTAATTCCTGTTAAGAAGGGGCTCGATAATGATAGTGAAAAAAATGCGTTATATTTCAATAGAACCTATTTGAATAAAGTCTATTTTTTAGTGCGTCCAACAAAAGCAGAATTGAGATTATACTTGATAGATGCTGCCGGTATTGGAGGAGAGATAAAAAGATGGAATCTTGATAATGAACGAGATTTTGATGAGGGATATGGAGTGTTGGAGAAAAGGATTCGTTTAAGTTTAGATCGTTGGAGCGTGGAGTGGTTAGATCAGGCGGGAATAATACTCTTATTCAAGAGTCTTGATCAGGAATATGACCGACTATTTGCAATAGATTGGGGAGGCAGTCCGTTATGGGGAGATCGAGCTTTTTGGGTTCGTCAGGTAGATAACGGTGTTTATTGTGGTTTGCAGCAAATATTGTTTGAGCCTGTGCCGGGATGGATTCTAGGATGTCAGCGATTACGAGAAGGTAAAATAGTGATAGAGTAGTTTAATCGAATGGGTATACGGTCATTGGCGCGGCTAATGACTAAGGTAAAGGTGGGATCAAATGACAAAAGATAAAACAGCTTTTTTTGAAACAGTCAATGTTCAGCGTTATCGCGCTGGAGAATGGCGGATGGTGAAAGATGACGTGTTAATAGAACGTCCAGTATCGCTTATTTATAATGGTATGCCGCATGTTGTCATTATGTGTACGCCGCAAGACTTAATAGATTTTATCTATGGGTTTTCTCTAACTGAAGGTATTGTTATGAGTCGAGATGATATTCGCTCTATCGATATTCATCCTAAGCCATTAGGCGTTGAAGCGCGCGTTGAGGTTACCCCTCTCTGTATGTTCCGTATTGAGGGACGAAAGCGACAGATGAGTGCACGAACAGGGTGCGGTATTTGCGGTTTAGATACATTGACTGATGTGGTGAGAGAACAAAAGCCTATTGATTTCGATTTTAAAATAAATGAGGTTGCGATTGATAAAGCGTTGGGTGATGCTACGGATGCGCAGATTATGAATCAAAAGACGGGTGGGGCGCATGCAGCTTTCTTTGTCGCAAGTGATGGTGTAATTATGTTAATGCGAGAAGATGTCGGTCGGCATGTGGCACTCGATAAGCTGATAGGTGGGATGATACAGCAGAATATAGATCCTAAAAGTGGTTTTATCTTGACCACTTCTCGGGCAAGCTTTGAGATGATACAGAAAGCTGTTGCTGCGCGGGTGGGGTTATTGGTAACAATGTCAGCACCCACTTCTATGGCGATTGATCTAGCGCATGAAATGAATTTGAAACTTGCCGCTTTTAGTCGAGTCGGTAAAATTAATCTTTATTAAAATTAATCTCTATCAAGGTTGACAGAAATGGTGATTAATTATACTATCTCGTATCCCCTAGGGTAACTGAGGGGTAATTACGTTTTTTGTTATTTTTATAACTCATGTTTTAAGCAAGGATTTAGATTTAATGGTAACAGTTAATCAGTTAATCCGCCGTCCGCGCGGAACGAAAGCTGATAAATCTGACGTTCCTGCACTTGAGGGTTCACCTCAACGTCGTGGAGTGTGTACAAGGGTTTATACAGCAACACCTAAAAAACCTAACTCTGCTATGCGTAAAGTATGTCGTGTTCGTTTAACTAACGGATATGAAGTGTCTAGCTACATCGGTGGTGAAGGCCATAACTTACAAGAGCACAGTGTTGTTTTAGTACGTGGTGGAAGAGTAAAAGACCTTCCAGGGGTTCGTTATCACGTTGTTCGTGGTGCATTGGACTCGCAAGGTGTTGATAAACGCCGTAAAGGTCGTTCAAAATATGGTGCTAAGAAGCCTAAAGCTTAATCAAGCTTGGTGATTTTAGTTAAGATTGGATTTAGTATTTATTGAGAGTATCTCATGTCTAGAAGAAGAGAAGTCCCAAAACGCGAGATTTTGCCTGATGCAATGTATGGCGATGTAATGCTTGCGAAGTTTATTAATATGGTGATGGTTTCTGGTAAGAAATCGATCGCTGAGCGAATCATGTATGGCGCATTAGATATCGTTAAAGAGAAAGGCCACGAAAATCCTGTTGAAGCCTTAGAGCAGGCTTTAGAAAATGTTCGACCAAAAGTTGAAGTTAAGTCAAGACGCGTTGGTGGTGCAACTTATCAGGTTCCTGTAGAGGTTCGTGCCACAAGACGTGATGCCTTAGCTATGCGCTGGATGGTAGATGCGGCTAGAAAACGTTCTGAAAAATCAATGGTTCGTCGTATGGGTGCTGAAATTTTAGATGCACTTGAGAATCGTGGTGCTGCGGTGAGAAAAAGAGAAGATATGCACCGTATGGCAGAAGCAAACAAGGCGTTCTCACATTTCCGCTGGTAAGAAATTTACAGAATTTGTTTATGCAACTGCGGTGCTCATCTATAATGGGTCACCGCATTTGTTGTTTAAAGAAAAAATTGAATTTATAAAGAAGGATTTTAATTATGGCTCGTACTATGCCTATTGATCGATATCGGAATATCGGTATCAGTGCTCACATCGATGCAGGAAAAACTACGACTTCTGAGCGTATTCTGTTCTATACAGGTAAAAATCACCGTATTGGGGAAACTCATGATGGTACTGCAACAATGGACTGGATGGCTCAAGAGCAAGAGCGTGGTATTACAATTACCTCTGCTGCAACAACCTGTTCATGGAAAGGAATGAAACAGCAATTCCAAGAGCATCGTATTAATCTTATCGATACTCCGGGACACGTTGACTTCACAATCGAAGTTGAGCGTTCAATGCGTGTATTAGATGGTGCGGTAATGGTTTACTGTTCAGTAGGTGGTGTTCAGCCACAATCTGAAACAGTATGGCGTCAAGCAAATAAGTATGCGGTGCCAAGAATTGCATTTGTAAACAAAATGGATCGTACTGGTGCTGACTTCTTCCGTGTTGTAAGTCAAATGAAAGAGCGCTTACGTGCGAATGCTGTACCAATTCAAATTCCAATCGGCGCTGAAGATAAATTTGAAGGTGTGATTGACTTAGTAACAATGAAAGCAATCTACTGGAATGAAGAAGATATGGGAATGACGTTCGAAGAGCGTGAAATTCCAGCGGATCTTCTTGCGGATGCCGAAAACTATCGTTCAAAAATGGTAGAGGCAGCGGCTGAATCAAGCGAAGAGTTGATGGATAAATACCTTGAAGAGGGTGAATTGACTGAAGAGGAGATTCGACAAGGTCTTCGTGCTCGTACGCTTGCGTCTGAGTTAGTGCCTGTGTGCTGTGGTTCTGCATTTAAAAATAAAGGTGTTCAAGCGCTTCTTGATGATGTGATTTATTACCTTCCATCACCAACTGAAGTAAAAGATATTTCGGGTGTATTACCAGATGGTGAGCCAGGTGTGCGTATCTCTTCTGATGATGAGCCGTTCTCTGCGCTTGCATTTAAGTTGGCGAATGACCCGTTTGTAGGTAACTTAACGTTCGTGCGTGTTTACTCTGGTGTTATTAAGTCAGGTGACCATGTTTATAACCCTGTAAAAGGTAAGCGTGAGCGTGTAGGTCGTCTATTACAGATGCACTCAAATTCTCGTGAAGAGATTGATGAGATTCGAGCAGGGGATATCGCGGCGATGGTGGGTCTTAAAGATGTCATTACAGGTGATACACTTTGTGATCAAAAAGACCAAATTACACTTGAGCGTATGGAGTTCCCTGAGCCTGTAATCTTTGTTGCAATTGAGCCAAAAACAAAAGCTGACCAAGAAAAAATGGGTCTTGCACTTTCTCGTTTAGCGCAAGAAGATCCATCTTTCCGTGTGAGAACTGATGAAGAATCAGGTCAAACAATTATCGGTGGTATGGGTGAGCTTCACTTAGATATTATCGTTGACCGTATGAAGCGCGAATTTAAAGTTGAGTGTGGCGTTGGTGCGCCTCAGGTTGCTTATCGTGAAACAATTACTAAAGCTGTTGAGGCAGAAGGTAAATTTGTTCGTCAGTCAGGTGGTCGTGGTCAGTTCGGTCATGTTTGGTTACGTATCGAACCGCAAGAGCTTGGTAAAGGTTATGAGTTCATTGATGAAATCGTGGGGGGTGTCGTTCCAAGAGAATATATCCCTGCGGTTGATAAAGGTATTCAAGAACAGATGGCAAATGGTGTTATCGCAGGATATCCAATCGAAGATGTGAAAGTAACACTTTATGATGGTTCATACCATGATGTTGACTCAAGTGAAATGGCGTTTAAAATCGCAGGTTCTATGGGTTTCAAAAATGGTGTTCAAAAAGCAGGTCCTGTATTACTTGAGCCTGTAATGAAAGTGGAAGTTGAAACGCCTGAAGAATATATGGGTGATGTAATGGGTGACTTGAATCGTCGTCGTGGTAACCTTCAAGGTATCGATGATGCATATGGTTCAAAATTGATCCGTGCAGAAGTCCCATTATCAGAAATGTTTGGTTATGCAACTGCACTTCGCTCATCAACACAAGGTCGTGCAACATACTCTATGGAGTTCTTGAAATATCAACAAACTCCTAATAATGTTGCAGAATCAATTATTAACGCAAGCAAAAAAGACTAATTTTTAAGAGTTAGTCGCTCTGAAAAACAATTAGTTGAAATAATAGTTTGCAATCTAAGAGACAAGCTCTATAATGTAGAGCTTGTTTTTAGCTCTTTAAAAAATTGGGGTATTAGAATATGTCAAAGGAAACTTTTAGTCGTAATAAACCGCACGTAAACGTCGGTACAATTGGTCACGTTGACCATGGTAAAACTACTTTAACAGCTGCATTAACTAAAGTGGGTAATGAATCTTCAGGTGCGAATGTTCGTGCATACGATCAGATCGATAATGCACCAGAAGAGAGAGAGCGTGGTATTACAATCTCTACTTCTCACGTAGAATATGAGTCACCATTACGCCATTATGCACACGTTGACTGCCCAGGACATGCTGACTATGTTAAAAACATGATCACTGGTGCGGCACAAATGGACGGCGCGATCCTTGTTTGTTCAGCTGCAGATGGTCCTATGCCACAAACTCGTGAGCATATCCTGTTATCACGCCAAGTAGGCGTTCCATATATTGTTGTTTTCTTAAATAAAGCAGATATGGTAGATGATGCTGAGTTAATCGAATTAGTTGAGATGGAAGTTCGTGAACTTCTTGATGCGTATGAATTCCCTGGCGATGATACTCCAGTAATCGTAGGTTCAGCACTTAAAGCAATTGAAGGCGATGAGTCTGAAATTGGTGTGCCTGCAATCAAAAAATTACTTGATGCACTTGATAGCTGGATTCCACTTCCAGAGCGTCAAATCGACAAGCCTTTCTTGATGCCAATCGAAGATGTATTCTCAATCTCAGGTCGTGGTACAGTTGTAACTGGTCGTGTTGAGACTGGTGTTGTTAAGACTGGTGAAGAGTTAGAAATCGTTGGTATCCGCCCTACACAAAAAACTACCTGTACTGGTGTTGAAATGTTCCGTAAGCTTCTTGATCAAGGTCAAGCAGGGGACAACGTAGGTGTTCTTCTTCGTGGTACTAAACGTGAAGATGTTGAACGTGGTCAAGTATTAGCAAAACCAGGTTCAATCAAGCCACATACAAAATTTGAAGCAGAAGTATACGTTCTTTCTAAAGAAGAAGGTGGTCGTCATACTCCATTCTTCAAAGGTTATCGTCCACAATTCTATTTCCGTACTACAGACGTGACTGGTTCAGTTGAGTTGCCTGAAGGTGTAGAAATGGTTATGCCTGGCGATAACGTGAAAATGGTTGTTGAGTTGATTAACCCAATCGCTATGGATGAAGGTTTACGTTTCGCAATTCGTGAAGGTGGCCGTACAGTTGGTGCGGGCGTTGTAGCTAAAGTTATTGCATAATTAATTTTTTCCTAGGCTCTTTTTGAGTCTAGGATTTTTAAAATGAGAGTAGTATGGATAATCAAAGAATTAGAATTCGCCTTAAAGCATTTGACTATCGTTTAATCGATCAGTCAGCTAAAGAGATTGTTGAAACGGCTAAGCGCACTGGCGCACAGGTCAAAGGTCCTATCCCTTTACCTATCAAACGTGAAATCTTCACTGTATTGACTTCACCGCATGTAAATAAAGATGCACGTGATCAATATGAGTTGAGAACCCATAAGAGACTTATGGATATCGTAAATCCAACAGATAAGACAGTAGATGCTTTAATGAAGCTTGACTTAGCTGCTGGTGTGGATGTGCAAATTCGTTTAGGTTAATCCCTAAAAGAGTTTGTCCGCGATGAAGGTCGCCAACCTTCCTCTCGTTTTTATTATTATTTAATTGAGGTTATTAAAATGGCAGTAGGATTAATCGGAAAAAAACTCGGAATGAGTAGGGTTTTTGGTGAAGATGGTCGCTCACTAGCAGTGACTGTTGTGCAAATCGAAAACAATGAAATTGCTCAAATTAAAACAGAAAATGTCGATGGCTACAGCGCAATCCAAGTCGCGCATGGTCCTCAATACTCAAGCAAAAAGAAAAAATCATTAGATGGTCATTTTGCTAAAGCGGGAATTACTTCAAGTCGTTCACTTTGGGAATTCCGTCTTGATGCAACACAAGTTGCTGAGTTTGAAATTGCACAAAAGTTAACTGTAGAATTATTTGAAGCGGGACAAAAAGTCGACGTTTCAGGTATTACACAAGGTAAAGGTTTCGCCGGTACAATTAAACGTCATAACTTTGCTGGTCAACGTAATACGCATGGTAACTCATTGTCACATCGTGTTCCTGGATCAATTGGTCAATGTCAGGATCCTGGTCGTGTTTTTAAAGGCAAAAAAATGTCAGGGCATATGGGTGCAGTTCGTAGAACAGCTCAAAACCTTGAAATCGTTGGCGTAGATACAGAGCGCAACTTACTTCTCATTAAGGGTGCTGTCCCAGGATCTAAGGGGTCAGATGTTGTTGTGTCTCCTGCAATTAAAGTGAAAAGAGGTAAGGCGTAATGGAAATTCAAGTAATTGGCGGATCTCCAGTTGAATTAGATGAAGCGCAATTTGCTCGTGATTTCAACGAAGCATTGGTTCATCAAGTTGTAACTGCGTATCAAGCAGGTGGTAGAGCTGGTACCCGTGCACAAAAAACACGTTCAGAGGTGGCGGGAAGTACTGCAAAACCTTGGAGACAAAAAGGAACGGGTCGTGCTCGTGCGGGTAGTAAACGTAATCCAATTTGGAGAGGCGGTGGTGTAACTTTCGCTGCTAAGCCACAAAATTGGAGTCAAAAAATTAACAAGAAAATGTATAAAGCGGGAATGCTTAACATTCTTTCTGAGTTAATTCGTAGTGAAAGATTAGTTGTTGTGGAAGATTTCACAGTAGCAGAGCCTAAAACAAAAGCATTCATTGAAAAGCTTACAGGCTTAAATATTGAAAGTAGAAGCGTGTTAATAGTCACCGAAGCAGTAGATTTTCCTTTATACCTAAGTGCAAGAAATGTGCCACATGTTCTTTTGCTTGATGTTGAAGCGATTGACCCGGTTAGCCTAGTGCGTTTTGATAAAGTGGTAATGACTAAACAGGCGCTTGTTGCAGTTAAGGAGTGGTTAGCATGAGTCTAAGTGTTAAAGAAAGATTAATGAAAGTGATCATTGCTCCTCATGCGTCTGAAAAAACAGCACGCCAAGAAGAGCTTAATGGTGAAGTAACTTTTCGTGTATTGAAAGATGCGAATAAGAAAGAGATTGCTGATGCAGTTGAATTATTATTCAATCGTAAAGTCGCGAAAGTAACTGTGCTTAATCAAAAAGGTAAGCGCAAATCATTTGGTCGTCATATGGGTGTCAAGCAAGATTGGAAGAAAGCTTACGTTACTCTTGCTGACGGGGAAGATGAAATTGATTTTTTAGGTGATATGTAATGAGTATAAAAAAAGCAAAACCAACTTCACCGGGCCGTCGCGGGTTAATTCAAGTTGTTACTCCAGGTTTGCATAAAGGTAAACCTTATGCACCACTTTTAGTAAGTCAGCACAGTACTGGTGGTCGTAATAATGATGGTAGAATTACCTCTCGTCATCGCGGTGGTGGTCATAAGCAACATTATCGTTTAATTGACTTTAAACGTGATAAAGAGAATATCCCAGCGAAAGTTGAGCGTATCGAATACGATCCAAATCGTACTGCGCATATTGCATTACTTTGTTATGTGGATGGTGAGCGCCGTTATATCATTGCGCCACAAAAAGTAGAAGTAGGCGATGTGTTGTTTGCAGGTTCAAATGCACCTATCAAAGCAGGTAACGCTCTTCCTCTTCGCAATATTCCGATAGGTACTACTATTCACTGTGTAGAAATGAAGCCAGGTAAAGGCGCGCAACTTGCACGTTCTGCTGGTGCATCTGTACAGTTAATTGCAAAAGAAGGCGCATATTCAACATTACGTCTTCGTTCAGGTGAGATTCGTAAAGTTCTCTCTGATTGTAAAGCGACAATTGGTACAGTGAGTAATGGTGAGCATAGCCTTCGCGTGCTTGGTAAAGCCGGTGCAAAACGTTGGTTAGGTGTTCGTCCACAAACTCGTGGTGCGGCGATGAACCCGGTAGATCACCCACATGGTGGTGGTGAAGGTCGTTCATCAGGTGGTAGACATCCTGTAACGCCTTGGGGACAACCTACTAAAGGTTATAAAACACGTACTAATAAGCGCACAAGCAAATATATTGTCCGCCGTCGTACTAAATAATTACATCGAATAAAGGGTAAAATATGCCACGTTCTATAAAGAAAGGTCCATTTATCGATCATCATCTACAAAAGAAAGTAGATGAAGCAGTAGCGTCAAATAACCGTCGTCCTATCAAGACTTGGTCACGTCGCTCAATGATCCTTCCGGAAATGATTGGACTTACAATTGCTGTTCACAACGGTAAAATTCATGTGCCGATTTTAATTACAGAAAACATGATTGGTCATAAGTTAGGTGAGTTTGCACTTACCCGTACTTATCGCGGTCATGCTGCAGATAAAAAAGCACGTTAATAAGGAGATATATTATGGAAAGCAGAGCAATACATCGCAATGCGCGAATTTCTCCTCAGAAAGCGCGCTTAGTTGCAGATCAGGTACGTGGGTTACCTGTTGATCGTGCACTTACTTTATTACAATTCAGTGATAAGAAAGCTGCAGGTTTAATTCGTAAAGTATTAATTTCATCAATGGATAATGCTGAGAATAACTTTGGAGCAGACATCGATACCCTATTTGTGAAAACAATTATGGTTGATGAGGGTCCTCTTCTTAAGAGAATGCGCGCACGTGCTAAAGGCCGTGGTGACCGTATCCTCAAGAAGACCAGTCATATCACTGTAGTCGTTGCTGAAGCTTAATAGGAGTAAGTCAAAATGGGTCAAAAAGTAAATCCAACCGGTATACGCTTAGGGATCTCAAAAGACTGGAATTCGCGTTGGTACGCGGATTCTAAAGCCTTCCCTGAGTTCGTTGAATCTGACTTTAGAGTTAGAGAATATTTGAGAAAGAAATTAGCAGGGGCTGCAGTTTCTAAAATTCATATCAGCCGTCCATCAAAGTCTGCACAAGTTGTTATTCATACAGCTAGACCTGGTGTTGTGATTGGTAAGAAAGGTGAAGATATTGAAGTACTTCGTAAAGAACTTTCTAAAATCATGGGTTGTCCTGTACATGTTCTTATCCAAGAGATCAGAAAGCCGGAATTAGATGCATATCTTGTCGCTGAAGGTATCGCACAACAATTAGAGCGTCGTGTGATGTTTAGACGTGCTATGCGCCGAGCTGTAACAAATACTATGCGTTTAGGTGCTGAAGGGATTCGTGTTAATGTATCAGGTCGTTTAAACGGTGCTGAAATTGCACGTGCAGAGTGGTATCGTGAAGGTCGTGTGCCATTGCATACATTCCGTGCGGATATCGACTACGGAACAGCTGAAGCATTAACAACTTATGGTATCTTAGGGGTTAAAGTCTGGATCTACAAAGGTGAAGTGTTTGATTACCTTGCAGTGGAGCAGGAAGAAGCAGCACCTAAGAAAAGAAACAGAAGAAGGAAAGGTGAGTAATCATGTTGCAACCAAAACGTACTAAATTTAGAAAAATGCGTAAAGGTCGTAACCGTGGGGTTGCGGCAGCAGGTAATAAGGTGGATTTTGGCGAGTTCGGATTAAAATCTACTGAAAATGGACGCATCAATGCTCGTGAAATCGAGGCAGCACGTCGTGCGATTACTCGCTATATCCGTCGTGGTGGTAAAGTTTATATCCGTGTTTTCCCTGATGTGCCAATTACTGGTAAACCATTAGAAGTTCGAATGGGTAGTGGTAAAGGTAACGTTGAATACTGGGTAGCAAAAGTTCAACCAGGTCGTGTGCTTTTTGAAATTGAAGGTGTCACGGAAACTGTTGCTCGTGAAGCATTTAGACTTGCTTCTGCAAAGCTATCTGTTAAAACAGCGTTTGCTGAACGTACAGTTCTTTAATAGGTGAGGGTATTCATGAGTAAAGTATCTAAAGCAACTCAATTAAGAGAAAAGTCTGTTAATGAGTTAAGAGAAGAAAAACTTCAATTGCAACGTGGTTTGTTTAACCTTCGTATGCAAAAGGCAACTGGTCAACTTGAGAAGTCTCACCAGTTTAAAGAGTCTCGTAGAGAAATCGCGAGAATTAACACAGTACTTGGTGAAAAAGAAGAGGGTGGTAAATAATGACTACTGCTATTGAACAACAACATGCTCGTACTGTGATCGGTACAGTTGTTTCAAACAAAAGTGATAAAACCATTACTGTATATGTAGAAAGATTAGTTAAGCATCCTAAATACCAAAAGTATGTAAAACGCTCAACTAAATTCTATGCGCATGATGAAGCGAATGCATGTAATATTGGTGATATCGTAGAAATCAAACAAGTGCGTCCTATTTCTAAGAAAAAGACTTGGGACTTAGTACGCGTCGTTGAAGAAGCGAGGGGTTAATAATGATTCAGATGCAAACAGTTTTAGATGTTGCTGATAACTCTGGTGCACGTAAAGTGATGTGTATCAAGGTTCTCGGTGGTTCACATCGTCGCTATGCAACCGTTGGAGATGTTATTAAAGTTTCTGTAAAAGAGGCGATTCCTCGTGGACGTGCGAAAAAAGGTGATGTGTACAATGCAGTTGTTGTAAGAACTCGTAAAGGTATTCGTCGTCAAGATGGATCTTTGATCAAGTTTGATGGCAATGCTGCAGTTCTTCTTAATAATAACTTGGATCCAATCGGAACTCGTATCTTTGGCCCTGTAACTCGTGAGTTGCGTGGTGATAAGTTTATGAGAATTATTTCGCTTGCACCTGAAGTTATCTAGTCAAGAGGTTTTAAATATGGCAAAGATTCGTAAAGGTGATGAAGTTGTAGTAATTACCGGAAATAGTAAAGGGCATCGCGGTACTGTATTAGAAGTCAAAGATGGTCGTGTAAAAGTAGCTGGCGCTAACAGAGTAATTAAACATGTAAAACCTAATCCTCAGTTAGGGATTGAAGGTGGACGTGTTGAGCAAGAGTCTTTTATCGACATTTCAAATGTAAAACTTCACAGCGCTGAAGCTTCAAAATAAAAATCTAGTTAGAGTATCTGTAATGATTGAGAAATTAATATAGATACTCTTTATTAGATTTTAAAACATAGTGTAAAAAAAGTTGGCTATTCTTAACGCTTTTGGTATTATAGCCAGCTCATTTTATAAATAATTACTGTGTCCAATAGGATGTATCGCGTTAAAAGACATATCCGTTAGGCATTGAGGAATATCATGAAAGCAAGATTAAAGCAATATTATGATGAAGTTGTGGTTCCAAAACTCATTGAAGAGTTTGGCTACACTAATCCTATGGAAGTACCAAAAATTACCAAAATCTCATTAAATATGGGTGTTGGTGAAGCGGTTCTTGATAAGAAAGTAATGGATTTTGCAGTCGCAGAAATGACTGCTATTTCAGGTCAACAAGCACAAGTAACGTTGTCTAGAAAGTCTGTTGCAGGTTTCAAAATCCGTGATGGTTGGCCTGTAGGTTGTCGTGTAACACTTCGTCGTACAACAATGTATGAGTTTTTAGATCGTTTGATCAATATCTCTTTACCACGCGTAAGAGATTTCCGTGGTGTGAGCGCTCGTTCTTTTGATGGTCGCGGTAACTATAACTTTGGTATTAAAGAACAGATCGTTTTCCCTGAAATCGAATATGAAAAAGTTGATGCAGTACGTGGTATGGATATTAGTATCGCGACGACAGCAAAAACTGATAAAGAAGCAAAAGCGCTTCTCAGTGCTTTCAACTTCCCATTTCGTAATTAATTATAAAGCAGGATATTATGGCTAAAGTATCAATGGTTAATCGCGAGAAAAAGCGTGCAAAATTAGTTGCAAAATACGCTGCAAAACGCGAAGAATTAAAGAAAATTATTATTAGTACAGATGCTACAGCAGAAGAGAAAGAGACTGCAGTAGTAGCATTACAGAAGTTACCAAGAGATTCCTCTCCATCTAGACGTCGCAGACGTTGTAGCATTACTGGTAGACCTCATGGTGTTTATCGCAAGTTTGGTCTTGGTCGTAACAAGTTAAGAGAAATCACTATGCGTGGTGATATTCCTGGCTTAAGAAAATCTAGTTGGTAGGAGAATTATTAATGAGTATGCACGATCCTATTTCAGATATGTTGACTCGCATTCGGAATGCGCAAATATCTGAAAAAACAGAAGTAGAGATTCCGTTCTCTAACTTAAAAAAATCTATTGCAAACGTACTTCTTGAAGAAGGTTACATTGCTAATATCAAAACAACTGGTGAAAAAGTATCTGATAAGAAACTTGTTCTTGAGTTGAAATATTATCAAGGCAGACCCGTTATTGAGCGTATCGAAAGAGTTAGTAAGCCAAGTCTTCGTGTTTATCGTGATAAACACGGTCTTCCACAGATTTTAGGTGGCTTAGGGATTGCTATTGTTTCAACTTCACAAGGTATGATGACTGACCATAAAGCGAGATCTTTGTCGCTTGGTGGTGAAGTGATCTGCGTTGTTGCTTAATTAGGGGGTTCGGATGTCACGTGTAGCTAAGCAGATTATTACTGTGCCAGCGGGTGTTGAAGTCACAATCTCTGGTAATAACGTAAAAGCAAAAGGTCCTAAAGGTGAGCATGATTTACAATTGCATTCATCTGTAGGAATTAAACAAGAAGGGAATGAATTAGAAATCGTTCCAGATTTAGTGCAAAGCAAAGGTAGTTATGCTATTGCCGGTACTATGCGTTCGTTAGTAAACAATTTAGTAGTAGGTGTATCTCAAGGATTTGAGAGAAAACTTATTCTTAATGGTGTTGGTTACAGAGCGCAAGCACAAGGTTCAACGCTTAACCTTACTCTTGGTTTCTCTCATCCTATCGCTCACACTATGCCTGAAGGTGTAACTTGTGAGACACCTACACAAACTGAAATTGTGATCAAAGGTGTTGACAAACAAGCCGTGGGTCAAGTTGCAGCTAAAATCAGAGCGTATCGTCCACCAGAGCCTTATAAAGGTAAGGGTGTTCGTTACTCGGATGAAGTTGTTTCATTGAAAGAAGTTAAGAAAAAATAGGTGAGAACAATGAAAAAAAGAGATGCAAGATACAGAAGAAGCCTTAAGGCTCGTATCAAAATGAGAGAGTTAAAGGTTGATCGTTTAACTGTTCATAGAACTCCAAGACATATCTATGCGCAAATTATTAGTGGCGTTGAGAACAAGGTTTTAGTTGCAAGTTCAACCTTACTTGCTGATGTTAAATCACAAGTTAAAGGCACTGGTAATGTTGATGCAGCAATTGCTGTGGGTAAAGATATTGCAGCAAAAGCGCAAGCAGCTGGTATCAAAAATGTTGCTTTTGATCGTTCTGGGTTTAAGTATCATGGCCGCGTTAAAGCTCTAGCAGATGCAGCTAGAGAAGCTGGATTAGAGTTTTAATAAGGAAGGAAATAGATGACTACAAAAGTTGAAAATCAAAATGTAGCTGTAGCAAGTGATGGCTATCAAGAGAAACTTGTAACTGTTAATCGAGTTTCTAAAACAGTAAAAGGTGGTAGACAATTTTCTTTTGCTGCTCTAACTGTTGTTGGTGATGGTAATGGTAAAGTAGGTTACGGATATGCGAAAGCAAAAGAAGTGCCTGTTGCTATCAAGAAATCAATTGAACAAGCAAAAAGAAATATTAAAAATGTTTCACTTAATGGTGGTACATTGCAATATTCTGTAACTGGTACACATAATGCGGCTCGTGTTTACATGCAACCAGCATCAGAAGGTACAGGGGTAATTGCCGGTGGTGCGATGCGTGCAGTATTTGAAGTTGCAGGTGTAAAAGATGTACTTGCAAAATGTCAAAACTCTCGTAATCCTGTGAACGTTGTTCAAGCAACAATCAAAGGATTAAGCGCGATGTTAACACCTGAAGAGATTGCCGCTAAACGTGGTAAAACTGTCGAAGAGATCAGAGGGTAAGTTATGACGCAGAAAACGATTAAAGTCACTCTTGTAAAGAGCACTAATAGTCGCTTACAATCACATCGTGATTGTGTTAGAGGCTTAGGTTTAAGACGTCTTCATCATACAGTTGAGGTGTTAAATACACCTGAAAATATGGGGATGATTAACAAAGTAGCTTACTTGCTTAAAGTAGAACAGTAGGGATTGGTATAACAATGAAATTAAATACATTAAAACCTGCATTTGGAAGTAAGACTAATAGACGCCGTGTAGGTCGTGGTTGTGGTTCTGGCCTCGGCAAAACAGCAGGTCGCGGTCATAAAGGTCAACATTCTAGATCAGGTGGATATCACAAAGTTGGGTTTGAGGGAGGTCAACAACCTCTACAAAGAAGATTGCCAAAAGTGGGTTTTAACTCTAGAATTGGTCTTGTTACAGTTGAAGTGCCTTTATCAGCACTTAACAAAGTAGCGGGCAATGAAGTCACTTTTGCATCATTGATTGAAAGCAATCTAATCTCAGCAAAATATACTCGTGCTAAAGTTATGCTTTCAGGTGAAATTAATAAAGCAATCACTTTGAAAGGTATTAGTGTTACTAAAGGGGCAAAGGCTGCAATTGAAGCGGCTGGTGGCTCTGTCGAAGAGTAAGTATGCAAAAAAATCAAATAGGGGCTAATAACCTCGGACGTTTTTCGGGACTCTTGTCAAGACTATGGTTTTTAGTCTTGGCATTAGTTGTTTATAGAATTGGTGTCTATATTACATTGCCTGGTATTGATGCTGTAACATTATCACAAGTGATGGAGCAGCAAGGTCAGCAAGGTGGTATATCTGCAATGATTAATCTCTTCTCGGGTGGTGCATTCGAGAAAATGTCGGTCTTTATGTTAGGTGTTATGCCTTATATTACAGCATCGATTGTAATTCAATTGCTATCAGTGGTGTATTCACCATTAGAGCAGTTGAAGAAAGAAGGGGAAGCAGGTCGTCGTAAAATGACGCAGTACACTCGCTATATGACGATTGCATTTGGTTTAGTACAAGGGATTGTCTACTCCATTGCGATTATGAACGGTGGGTTTGTAAATGCTGAACTCGTTGTTATTCCGCCGGTTCTTTTTGTTTCTCTCTCTACTTTAACGCTTGTCACAGGAACAATGTTCTTGGTATGGCTAGGAGAGCAGATCACAGAAAGAGGGATTGGTAATGGTATTTCAATGATCATCTTTGCAAGTATCCTTATGGGTATTCCTTCGTCGGTTGCTTTCCTATTTGAAACTGCTACCACCCAAGGTGGTGCAATGTGGTTACTCCTTGTTGTGCTTTTCTTACTAGTTTTTGCTGTTATTTTTGCGATTGTCTTCATCGAAAGAGGGCAACGTAGAATTACAATTCAATATGCTAGACGCCAACAGGGTAGAATGATGTCTTTGGGGAACCAAACTAATCATTTGCCATTAAAACTCAATATGTCAGGTGTAATTCCTGCAATCTTCGGTTCGGCATTCCTATCTTTTGTTTATACAATTAGTACTGGTTTAAGCAAAATTAATGTGCCTGAATTGACTGACGCGGATACAGGGCTTTGGGGGAGCTTTAGCTATTATGTATCCTTGACACTTAATAAGCTCGGATTTTATGGAGTAAAATACTTCTTACCTGGACAACCTGCGTATATGATTTTATTCGCAGCGCTCATCATCTTCTTCTGTTTCTTCTATACGGCTCTTCAGTTTAATTCTAAAGAAACCGCAGAAAATCTTAAGAAAAATGGTGGATTTATTCCCGGGATTAGACCAGGCATTCATACATCGCAATATTTAGATAGAGTATTAACACGTATTACATTGTGGGGATCTCTCTATATTACGATTATCTGTTTATTGCCTGAACTATTTAACGGTATCAGTCCTGTGCAGATGTATTTCGGTGGTACTTCTATTCTGATCGCAGTCGTTGTGGTTATGGATTTAGTAACACAAATTCAAGCATTGTTAATGTCTCAACAGTATGAGTCTTTAATGAAAAAAGCCAACATTAGTTCAGCATTGAATGGTACCCCACCAAACTTTTAATAAAATTAATTGGAGTAAAATAAATGAAAGTAAGAGCGTCAGTTAAGAAAATATGCCGCAAGTGTAAGATTGTAAAACGCAGTGGTGTTGTGAGAGTTATTTGCGAAGATGGTCGTCATAAGCAACGTCAAGGCTAATAATATTGTGTAAATTTTAATTATCAGGTAGAATGCTCTGCTTGATAGATATTTAGGATAGGTTTTATATGGCACGTATAGCAGGTATCAATATACCAGTACAAAAGCATGTGATTATTTCACTGCAATCTATTTATGGAGTTGGGCCAACTCGCGCTAAAGCAATTTGTGCAGCAGCAGATGTTGATCCTACAACTAAAGTTAAAGACTTAACAGATGCCCAAATCGATGCACTTCGTGCAAAGGTTGGTGAATATGTCGTAGAGGGAGACTTACGTCGTGAAGTTTCTTTAAGCATTAAGCGTTTGATGGATCTTGGTTGCTATAGAGGCATCCGCCATCGTCGTAGCTTACCTTTAAGAGGACAACGTACGAAAACTAATGCTCGTACGCGCAAAGGTCCTAGAAGACTAGTTAAATAATTTGTTAAGGAAATATTAAAAAATGGCAAAACCTTCAGTTAAAACGCGCAAGCGTGTTAGAAGAAGTGTTGTAGATGGCATCGCACATGTACAAGCATCTTTCAACAATACAATCGTGACTATTTCTGACCGTCAAGGAAACGTACTTTCATGGGCAACAGCCGGTGGATCAGGTTTTCGTGGGTCAAGAAAATCTACGCCTTTCGCAGCGCAAGTAGCGGCAGAAAGAGCGGGAACAGTTGCACAAGAATATGGTCTTAAAAATTTGGATGTTAATATCAGTGGTCCTGGCCCTGGTCGTGACTCTGCAGTAAGAGCTCTTAATGCGATTGGCTATAAAATCACTAGTATCTCTGATGTGACACCTATTCCTCACAATGGTTGTCGTCCGCCTAAAAAGCGCAGAGTGTAATTCAATTTTTAAGGAGTATTATTAGTCATGGCACGTTATATTGGCCCAAAATGTAAATTAGCAAGACGTGAAGGTACTGATCTTCACTTAAAATCTAGCGCACGTTCATTCGAATCGAAATGTCATCATGACAAAGCGCCTGGTCAGCACGGTGCAAAACCAGGTCGTACATCTGACTATGGTTTGCAGTTGCGTGAAAAACAAAAGCTTAAAAGAATTTATGGTTTATTAGAAAAACAATTCCATCTTTACTATAAAGAAGCAGATAGACGTAAAGGTTCAACAGGTGAAAATCTTCTTTCGATCCTTGAGAGCCGCTTAGATAACGTCGTTTATCGTATGGGATTTGCTTCAACACGTGCGGAAGCACGCCAGCTAGTAAGTCATAACTCAATCTTAGTGAATGGTGAAAAGGTTAATATTCCTTCTTACCAATTAAAACCAACGGATACAGTCTCTATTAGAGAGCGCTCTAAAAAGCAAGCACGTATTGCTTATGCTATGGAGCTTGCTGAAGCAAATGGTCTTGTTGACTGGGTTTCAGTTGATAAAACAAAAATGGAAGGCGAGTTTAAACGTGTTCCTGAGCGTTCGGATCTACCAGCAGATATTAACGAGTCATTAGTAGTTGAGCTGTACTCAAAATAATAAGCATATTGGTTTTATTTCGTTCCTTCTTATTATTTTAGATCAATCGGGTAAGTACATATGGCTTTAAATGAGTTGTTAACTCCACGTATTGTGGAGATCAAAACCGACGAAAATCATTTCTCTGAAATTTCGTTAGAACCTCTTGAGAGAGGGTTTGCGCATACACTCGGGAATGCACTTCGTCGTATTCTGCTATCTTCGATGCCAGGTGCAGCGATTACAGAATGTGAGATTGAGGGTGTTTCAAAAGAGTACTCTGCAATTCCAGGTATGCAAGAAGATGTTATTGATCTTCTGCAAAATCTCAAAGGTATTGCAATCATATTACATGATGCACCTGAAGCGTATATCACTTTAGAGAAGAAGAGTAAAGGTCCTGTTTTGGCAGGAGATTTGGAAGTTCCACATAATGTGGAAATTATCAATCCAGATCATGTCATTGCTAATTTAACTTCTAGTGGTTCGTTAAAAATGCGTCTGAAAGTAGAAAGTGGCAGAGGCTATAGCACTGCTGCTAACCGTGAAATCGAAGCTGGTGAGAGTGCATCTTCTACTTTAGGTTTATTTCGGTTAGATACTACTTTTAGTCCAGTAAATCGTGTAAGTTATCGCGTTGAGTCAGCTCGTGTTGAACAGCGTACCGACTTAGATAAATTAGTGATTGCACTTGAAACGAATGGCACTTTAGATCCAGAGCAAGCAATTCGTAATGCCGCAACGATTTTACATGAACAGTTGAGTGTTTTTGTAGACTTGAAAGCGATGCCTGAAGAAGAGCCTGTTCAAGAAGAGCCAGAGTTCGAGATTGATCCTACATTATTGAGACCTGTTGATGATTTAGAACTAACCGTTCGCTCTGCTAATTGCTTGAAAGCAGAGAGTGTATATTATATTGGTGATCTAATTCAGAAAACAGAAACAGAACTACTTAAAACACCTAATCTTGGTAAAAAATCATTAACAGAGATTAAAGATGTGTTGGCTCAATATGGTTTATCATTAGGTATGACGCTAGATAATTGGCCACCACCTAATTTAGATACGACAAAACCACCAGCATAATTTTAATTTATTGAATAGGAAGTATAACAATGCGTCATCGTAAAGCAGGTCGTGCATTTAGTCGCACTTCAGCACATAGAAAGGCTATGTTCAAAAATATGTCAGTATCTATTCTTGAACATGAAATCATCAAAACAACTGTGCCAAAAGCAAAAGAGCTTCGTGGTATCGTTGAACCTTTAATCACTTTAGCGAAAGTAGATACTGTTGCAAATCGCCGTAAAGCATTTGCAGCATTGAGATCTCGTGAAATGGTTCAAAAACTCTTCGAAGTTTATGGTCCTCTCTTCAAAGATCGTCAAGGTGGTTACCTTCGCATTATGAAGTGTGGTTTCCGTCCAGGAGACAATGCACCAATGGCATATATAGAGCTTGTAGATCGCCCAGCGAAAACTCAAGCTGATGCCAGCTAAACCCAATATTAATTATTAGCCGGTTATTTTATAGCCGGCTTTTTTATTGAATGGTCAAAATATGGATTTTTTCTTTTATCGAGACGCTCAAAATACGCCGAATGTTCCGCGTGTAGTGACATTAGGGGCTTTTGATGGTGTGCATTTGGGGCACCAAAAATTATTAGCAAGATTGAATGAACTCGCATTGCGTTATCCTGATGCAAAGCGGACATTGATCACATTTGAACCTTTACCTCATGAGTTTTTCTTGGGGGATAAGGCTCCAGGGCGAATTATGTCCTTAAAAGAGAAGTTAATTTTCTTAAAAGCGCATAATGCGGTTGATGAGGTCATTATCCTACCCTTTACACATGCTGTACGGGAATGGACGCCTACGCAATTTATTCAACATTTCTTGGTAGAAACATTAGGTGTTAAGGGGATTGTGGTTGGCGATGATTTTCGTTTTGGTATTAAAGCAACCGGTTCATATCAAGATCTTTTAGAGGCATCTCGTATCTATCCTTTTGAAGTAATCAAGGAGGATTATTACTATATTGGCGATACGCGTATTTCATCAACGCTTATCCGGTCAGCGTTAGCAGAGTCTAATTTTAATCAAGCGGCGCTCTATCTTGGCAGACCTTATACGATGATTAGTCGAGTTGTCTATGGTAATCAATTGGCAAGAACATTAGGAACTGCAACGATTAATTTACCTTTAAAACGTTTTAAACCACTCTTTACAGGTGTTTATAATGTTTATGCGACACTTTGTAAAACGGGCGAAAAGTTAAATGGAGTAGCTAATATTGGTTATAGACCAACAGTGAATGGCATTAAGCCCAATTTAGAAGTACACTTACATGATATTAACCGGAATCTATATGGCGCCGATGTGAGTGTACAATTTTTATCAAAAATTCGTGATGAGCGTCGTTTTGAGAGTTTAGAGGCGTTAAAAGCGCAGATTCTCGCAGATGCTCAAGTTTCAAAAGATTATTTCAATCTTCTAAAGTAGGATGTGAACGTGAGTAAAGTAAATAAGAGTGAAGAAAAAAATGATCACGTATATCGTGACACTTTAAACTTACCGGAAACAGATTTCCCGATGCGTGGGAACTTGCCAAAGCGTGAGCCTGAATTTATTGAGTATTGGGATCAGATTGATCTTTACCATAAACAGCGTGAACTCTTTGCTGGTAAACCTAAATTTATCCTGCATGATGGCCCTCCTTACGCAAATGGCGCTATTCATCTTGGACACGCAGTTAATAAAATCCTCAAAGATATTATTATTAAATCCCGTGGCCAATTGGGTTTTGATTCTCCTTATGTGACGGGGTGGGATTGCCATGGTTTACCGATTGAACTCGTAGTTGAGAAGAAATTTGGTAAAGTCGGTGATCAGCTAACCCCTGCACAATTCCGGGAAAAATGCCGGGAATTTGCAGGAACACAGATTGCAATTCAAGCAAAAGGCTTCAAGCGTTTAGGTGTTCTCTCTTATGAGGAGAAGCCTTATTTGACGATGAACCAAGATACTGAAGCGGATATTGTTTTAGCGCTCAAAGAGATTGTGAAAAAAGGTCACCTTGAAAAAGGGGCTCGTCCTGTACATTGGTGTCTAGATTGTGGTTCCTCATTAGCGGAAGCTGAAGTAGAGTATGCCGATAAGGTCTCTTATAGTATCGATGTTGCATTCCCTGTTGTGGACAGTGCGGATTTAGCGAAGCGCATTAATCATGCTGTATCAGATGATGTGGCCGTTGTAATTTGGACAACAACACCTTGGACATTACCGGGCAACGCTGCTGTTTCGGCAAATGCTGATTTTATCTATGCACTTATTCGTAAAGATGGCAAAGAATACCTTGTTGCCCGTGATTTAGTTGAAACGCTTGAAAAAAGTTGGGATTGCCAGTTAGAGATTTTGGCTGAATTTGAAGGAAAAGCGGTTGAGGGCATCGAGCTTCGTCATCCTATTGAAGATAAAAATGTGCCTGTCATCTTAGGCGATCACGTTACCTTAGATGCAGGTACTGGCTTTGTGCATACTGCGCCTGCACATGGTGAAGAAGACTATGCTGTAGCGCTTAAATATGGCATTGAGTTTGAAAATCCGGTCTTAGGGGATGGTACCTATATTCAGGCGGTCCCTCATTTTGGTGGTAAAAATATTCGCGGAATTGAGCCTGAGATGATTGCTTTCTTAACAGAGAAAGGCATCCTAATTCATAGCGGTAAAATTACCCATAGCTATGCTCATTGTTGGCGCCATAAAACACCGACAATCTATCGGGCAACCCCACAATGGTTTATCAGTATGGATAAACAGGGGCTTCGTCAAGAGGTTCTAGATCAAATTGATCAAGTACAATTTATCCCGACTTGGGGGAGAGAGCGCCTCTATGGCATGATCGAAGGTCGTGGTGATTGGTGTATTTCACGTCAACGTTACTGGGGCGTGCCTATTCCATTCTTCTTGCATAAAGAGAGTGGGGAACTTCATCCACGTACTGATGAATTGATGGAAAATGTTGCCGATCGTATTCGGGAGAAAGGTCTTGAGGCGTGGTTTGGCGCAGCGGTAGAAGATTATTTGCCTGCGGAAGAAGCCGTACACTATCAGAAAAATACAGATACATTAGATGTCTGGTTTGACTCAGGAACAACGCATTTTAGCGTATTAGCACGTCGTCCTGAATTAGCGTATCCTGCAGATCTCTATCTTGAAGGATCGGATCAGCATCGTGGTTGGTTCAATTCATCGATTATCACTTCTGTGGCAATTAATGGTGTTGCACCTTATAAAGCATTATTGACCCATGGTTTTACGGTCGATGCGAATGGTCGGAAGATGTCTAAATCACTCGGCAATGGTGTAGAGCCTGCAGATGTGATCGATAAGATGGGGGCAGATGTACTTCGCCTTTGGGTTTCATCGACAGATTATCGTGGAGAGATCCCTGTTTCTGATGAGATTTTGAAACGTACTTCTGAAACCTATCGCCGTATTCGTAATACGGTTCGCTTCTTGTTAGCGAATACCAATGAATTTGATTTAGCGACCAATGGTGTTTCATTTGATGAGATGTTACCGCTTGATCGTTGGATTGTAGCGAGAGCACTGCAAATTCAAGAAGAGATCAAAGAGGCTTATCTGGAGTATTCATTCCACAATGTCTATCAGAAATTACAATATTTCTGCTCAATTGATTTAGGTAGTTTCTATCTTGATATCATCAAAGATCGTCAATATACAGCCGCAAAAGAATCTTTAGCCCGTCGTTCGGCACAAACTGCACTCTATCATGTATTAGAGGCATTAGTTCGTTGGATGGCACCTATTTTGACCTTTACGGCAGAAGAAGTATGGCAAGCAATGCGTGATCGTGGTAATGCTCGTTTAGAATCTGTCTATTTAACGGAGTTTTATGATGGACTTGTATCGCTAGAAGAAGGTACACCATTCGATACCGCTTATTGGAATCGATTATTGGAAGTTCGTCGTGAAGCTGCGAAGCAGATCGAACAATTACGGACAGAAGGTAAAGTCGGTTCATCCTTACAAACAGGGATTACGGTCTACGCAGATGATGCACTCTTTGCGGATATCGCTCGTTTAGAAGATGAATTACGCTTTGTACTACTTTCATCTTATGCAGATCTTAAACCATTAGCTGAGCGGGAAGAATCACTACCTGTTCAAGAGCTAGAGGGTGCAAAATTTGCGGTTAAAGTGACGGCATTAGGCGATGAGTATCATAAGTGTGTCAGATGCTGGCATCATCGGGAAGAGGTTGGAAAACATCCTGAACATCCTGAATTATGTGATCGCTGCGTAGAAAATTTAAGTCCTGAAGGGGAAGATCGTCACTATGCATAGTCGTCGAAAAGCGTATGATGGCAAACAAGGGCGACCAGTGAATATGATTTTCTGGTCACTCTTTGTGGTTGTGGGTGTATTACTCGATATCGGTAGCAAGTATGCGGCCGAACATCTACTGCTCTATGGGCAGAGTGTACCCGTACTCCCTTTTCTCAATTGGACGCTTGTCTACAATCCTGGCGCTGCTTTTAGTTTTTTAGCGGATCAAGAAGGGTGGCAACGTTGGTTCTTTATTGGGATTACCACGTTAATTGCCATTATCCTTTTCTTCTGGATTCGCCGGACAAAGCCTCAGGAACACCTGCTTCGAATCGGTTTAGCTTCGGTATTAGTGGGGGCGATTGGGAATTTAATCGATCGTGTTACCTTAGGGCATGTGATCGATTTTATCCATGTCTATTATGGTCAGTATCATTTCCCCATTTTTAATGTGGCAGATATTTTTGTTACTGTAGGCGTTGGTTTTATTATTCTCTCTTCTATAACGGAGAAACGACGTAAAATCCAAGAAGACGAATAATGGTTTAAATGCCTGATCATTGAATTGAGTAGGCGATTACCGATTACAATAATGAATAAAGTGAATATTTAGGAATAATCCTCGCTGAGGTCTTATAATGGGGCTTAAGTTGAGGGTTATTTTTTATAGAATCAATTTTATAAAATCAGTAATATTGTCAGATTATCGTGTGGCAATTATTAGATATAGCATAGGGTAGAAAACATGGCTGATGATAATAAATCAATGCTAGAAACCATCTTAGATTACAATCGTGAATTTGTGGATTCTAAGGAGTATGACAATCTTTCAACGGATAAATATCCCAATAAAGAGCTCGCAATTTTAACCTGCATGGATGCGAGGATTGTGGAGCTTTTACCAAAAGCAATGGGGCTTAAAAATGGCGATGCAAAGGTGATCAAAAATGCCGGTGCATTAATTACTCATCCCTGGGGTGCAGTAATGCGTAGCCTATTAGTTGCAGCGCTTGAGTTTAATGTGAAAGAGATTATGGTCATCGGTCATACTGACTGTGGTATGCGAGGCTTTGATCCTGAACATCTCTTAGATAAAGCACGCCAATTTGGAATTACTGATGCAACCATTACCACGCTTCGAAATGCCGGTATTGATCTCGATGGTTGGTTGCGCGGCTTTGATAATGTAGCGGATAGTGTCCGTTTTACTGTTGATAAAATCCGGAATCATCCATTAATGCCAGGGCGTGTTGTTGTCCATGGTTTGGTGATTCATCCGACCACAGGGAAGTTACATACAGTGGTGAATGGCTATGTAGAACATACCAATCTGCTTGAAGAATTAGGGGAAAGAGAGATAGATGATCATGACTAAAAAGATATTTTTGGCGAACCCTCGGGGATTTTGTGCGGGTGTTGATCGGGCAATTACTATTGTAGAGCGAGCGCTTGAACTGTTTGGGGCTCCGATCTATGTGCGTCATGAAGTAGTGCATAATAAATATGTGGTTGATACGCTCAAAGCTGGAGGAGCTATTTTTGTGGATGAGCTTGATGAAGTGCCCGATGGTAAAATTGTGATATTTTCGGCTCATGGTGTTTCTAAAGCGGTACAAGAAGATGCTAAAAATCGTGGATTAGAAGTTTTTGATGCCACTTGTCCCTTGGTGACCAAAGTCCATTTAGAAGTAAGTCGTTTTGCCAAAGATGCGATGGATACAGTTTTAATCGGTCATGAAGGTCATCCTGAAGTGATCGGTACAATGGGGCAATTTGATACCCAATATGGTGGTACAATTCATCTGGTGGAAACTGTTGATGATGTCGCTCATTTAGTGGTTAAAGACCCACAAAAAGTAGCTTTTGTAACACAAACAACATTATCGCTCGATGATACTTCTCAAGTAATCGATGCGTTACGAGCCCGCTTTCCTGATATTCAAGGGCCTAAAAAGAGTGATATCTGCTATGCCACACAAAACAGACAAGATGCTGTAAAAGAATTGGCAAAAGTTGCTGATTTGATTTTGGTAGTAGGTTCTAAAAATAGCTCTAACTCTAATCGTTTGCGGGAATTGGCTGAAAAAGAGGGGACGGAAAGTTATCTTATTGATCGTGCGACGGATATTGATATGAAGTGGCTTGAGAATCATACATTAATCGGTGTCACTGCGGGGGCTTCAGCACCGGATATATTGGTGCGTGAAGTCATTGAGTATTTACAAAATGCTGGTTTTCAACTAGAGGGAAATATGCCGGGTATTGAGGAAGATATTGTATTTCCGCTTCCGAAATTACTTCGCCCATCAGAAGAGAAGCTGTAAGCATCAAAATGGAATAGATATAAGAGAGCCCATTTTCAATAAATGGGCTTCATTGTGTCTAGCTGTATTTAGTTGAGAGATCTATAGTAAATTTGGTTTAAGAAAAATGATTTTAAACAACACTTGCAAGATGCCGGATAGAATGGCTTCCTTACTTATTACAGTCGATGCGCCGGCATTTAAATAAGCTTATTTTGAACCGACATTACTATACTTGAGAAATCTCTCTTACAGAAAGAGTTTAAATGCCGGATTATCATTCTCGTCTGTAAACTCATAGCCAATCTCTTCTAAGAATTCATTGAAAGAGCCATCTATAATATTTTGCTCTGGCACCTGGATGCCTATGAGAACGCGGCCATAATCAGAGCCATGATTACGATAATGGAAGAGGCTAATATTCCAACGACCCGCTAAAGTTGCGAGAAATTGCATGAGTGCGCCCGGATGTTCGGGGAATTCAAAGCGGAAGAGTCGTTCATTTTCCACATCAGATTTACCTCCGACCATATGACGAATATGGAGTTTAGCGACTTCATTATCACTTAAATCAATCACTTCTAATTGATGATTTTGCAGATTTTCTAAAATCTGTGCTTTCTCTTCATCGCGGGCAGAGAGCTGTAAGCCGACAAAAATAACCGCTTCTTTGGGATCTGAATAGCGGTAATTAAATTCTGTAATGCTACGTTTGCCAATAAGATTGATGAAGTTGTGGAAGCTGCCAGGGATTTCAGGAATTTTGACAGCAATTAAAGCTTCATTTTTTTCCCCTAATTCTGCGCGTTCTGCCGCATGGCGTAAACGATCGAAATTAATATTGGCGCCACTTAAAATACCAGCAACATTTTTAAAGCCATGATCGGGGTGTTCATGAAGATATTTCTTCATGCCGGCAACACTAAGGGCTCCCGATGGTTCGCTTAAGGCTCTCGTATTATTGAAGATATCTTTCATCGCAGCACAAAGTTCATCTGTGGAAACGGTGACGATATCATCCACATATTTTTGACAGATCTCAAAGGTTTTTTCACCTACCAGTTTGACGGCCGTACCATCGGCAAAAGAGCCTACTTGTGTTAGTTTTACCCGTTGATTCTCTTGAAGTGAAACGAGCATTGAGGCAGACTCTTCTGGCTCTACTCCGATAATTTTACAATTAGGGGCAATAAATTTCACATACGCCGCAACGCCGGCAATTAATCCTCCGCCGCCGACAGGAATAAAGATGGCATCAAGATCGGGTTTCTGATCTAGAAGCTCTTTACCAATAGTTCCTTGTCCCGCAATGACAGCAAGATCATCAAAGGGATGGATAAATGTTTTACCCTCTTGTTCAGAGAGATAGCGCGCGTGTTCATAGGCTTCGTCGAAATTGTTACCATAGAGGATCACTTCAGCGCCCATCTCTTTACAGGCATTCACTTTGAGGGCTGGGGCAGATGTTGGCATTACAATGGTTGTTTTAAGCTTTAAGTGGCGACCACTTAAGGCAACACCTTGCGCATGATTGCCGGCAGATGCACAAATCACCCCTTTAGCTCTCTCTTCTTCGCTTAATTGGAAAATTCGGTTGAATGCACCTCTAATCTTAAAAGAGAAGATCGGTTGTAGATCTTCACGTTTGAGCCAAATATGGGTATGTAATTGTTGACTTAAAAGATGGAGGTAGTCTAGTTGGGTATTTTTAGCCACATCATAGACTCGGGCAGAGAGAATATCCCGGATTAATGCATTCATGGTAGAACCTTTATCTGATTGAAAAGTAGCTGAATCATTCGGTCAATCGAAGTGATTGAATGATTCAATAAAAAATTAAATGATTTTCATAGTAGCTTGAGAATCGAGTATTGCGCAACTTTTCTGAGGAGAGATTTTTATACGATCTGCTTTTATCTCATGTTTACGAATAAGTAACCTATTTTGTTGCCGGCATTTCGAGTATTTGTGCAACAAAGTGGTTGAGCTCGTTAAATTGCATCAGTGCATTATCATCGGTTTCATCTGCTTCAAAAATGCTAGGAGCCATCATATTATAATACGGCAGATCTCGGCTATTCTGAATCTTATTAAGGTTGATCTGTTCGATGGCGCCTAATGTTTGTTCGATAAAGGCAGGTGAGCCGATAATCCCATTAATGCGCACCATTTCTTGATGATAATGATGAATAGATTGAGGGAGTTGGCTCTGATCAAGCACAATAAATGCTAGTTGAGAGCTATCTACTTGGTCGATAGATTGAAAGAGTTGAATGACTGATTGTAATAGTAGAGTGTCAGAAAAAGTTGTATCAATCACTATTCGTTTGGTAAAGAAAGGGCGAATATGGGTTGGGATAAAATGCCAATAGCGATAGGGTTCGGTTCGGATTTTTGTAGCAGATACATCAAATTGGGCGCGCGGTGGATCCATTAAGCGTACGGGGAGATTGAAATATTGCCGATAGAGTGCTTCATCTTGAAGCTCACTACTAAAGATGATAGTAGGCTTTATGTTAAGCGCATTTAAAGTTGCTTGAAGTCGTTCACTCCAAGCTTGCCAGCCATTAGGATATGCTGGAATGCCATCTTCTATAAAGGATTCTACTTGAATGCCAGGAATGGTGGCAAAAACCTGTTTTGCCCAATTTGTCCGATCTTCACTAGTAGGAAGACGTGTCATAGCGCTCTCTTCAAAGAGTTTAAGATCCCGTTCTGAATCACTACAGACAAAGACAATGAGTTCATCTACGAGTTGTCTTGCCTGTAGAATCATATTGATATGACCTTGATGAAGTGGATAAAATTTCCCAACAATCATGCCGATACTCTGTGTCATTCTATTCCCTTGTTGTTTCATTTTTGTGGGTAGCAATTGCTGCGAACAAAATGCTTAATATTCGTTTCATTATGATCTCATCATGATTGTTTAGAATAATATTGAGATCATTTTATAGAAATTGACAAATATATTTTATTGATAATGAATGTAGTATAATAACACGCATTTATCCCTTACTAATATAGAACGAAAGCATATGATTACATCAATTCTTAAAGGTAGTTTTTTATGGACCGGCAGTATGATTACACTGACGATCTATATTCTCTTTATTTTGGCGGTCTGCGTTAAAATTATTATGGATACCACTAGCGTAAGTAAAACACTTGGTTATCTTGTCTTAATAGTGTTTCTGCCATTATTTGGCGTCATTCTCTATCTCTCTTTAGGGGTGAATTATCGCAATAAAGCGATGTATGATAAGAAATTAGAATATAACGGGGATCTTAAAGAGGAGATTTACCAATATACTAAACATGTAGAAGAGGGAGCTGAGGCGACCGATAATCCCGTTATTGAGCAGTTTAAGCGCCTTGCACACTCTGTTTCAACGGAAGATGTGCATTGGATGAGTCTTAATAATGATGTAATGCTGCTTAAAAATGGAGAGGGAAAATTTCCTGAAGTTATTAAAGCGATTGAGAATGCCAAAGAGACCATTCATATTGAGTACTATATTGTTCGAAATGATGTGATTGGTAATAAGATCAAAGATCTCTTAATTCAGAAAGCGAAAGAGGGGGTCAAGGTTCGCTTCATCTATGATGACTTTGGTAGTAAACATATTCGTAAAAAATATGCCGCAGAGATGCGCCAGGCCGGTATTGAAGTCTTCCCCTTTCGAAAACTTCTCTTTATCTTCTGGGCTAATCGAGTCAATTACCGCAATCACCGAAAAATTATTGTCATTGACGGCCGTATCGGTTTTGTCGGTGGGATCAATATAGGTGATGACTATATTAATGATCCTGCAAGTGGTAAGCCGATTTTACGGGATATGCATGTGCGTTTAGAGGGATATAGCTGTTATGCGTTACAGCATATTTTTCTCTCTGATTGGAACTTCTGTGCGAAGCAGAAAGTAGAGCCCAATGCAGAGCTTTTCCCGCTATCGCTCAAGGATAGTAAAGGTACTACCGCAGTACAGATTGTGGCAAGTGGACCAGATTCAGAAGAGCCTTTTATTATGAACTCTATCTTGCAGGCAATTGCGTTAGCGAAGAAAGAGGTTCTCATTACAACCCCTTACTTTATTCCGACAGAGCAGATTTTAACGATGTTGAAGATCGCGGCACGTAGTCAAGTGAAAGTGAAATTGCTTGTGCCTGAAAAAACCAATTCAATGTTAGTACGAATGGCGAGCCGAGCACTCTACCTTGATCTCTTAAAGGCTGGTGTTGAGATCTATCATTATCAGAAAGGTTTTATTCATGCAAAGACGAGTGTTTATGACCGAAGTCTAGCGATGATTGGTACGGCGAATATGGATATTCGAAGCTTTGATTTGAACTTTGAAGTGAATGCCATTATGTATGACCAAGCGTTTGCTGAGAAGATGACCGCGCAATTCTATGAAGATTTGGAGAATGCGGTGCAAGTTACGTTAGAAGAGTGGGAGAAGCGGCCTAAATATCGCGTGTTTGCCGATAAATTTGTCTATCTTGCTTCATCTCTTCTATAGGAATCTATATTGTTGATTCGAAGTCAGTCTGAAACCTCGATGATTAGAATGTAAGCGCAAATGAATAGAGCGTGGTCTATTGTTCAAGTTCAACGATTGTTGAAGTCAAACAATTCCACGCTTTTTGTTGTTTTATAGCCATTCGGGTTTAAAAAATTAACAAGGATTGTAGGAGAAAGACTTATACAATCTTGCAAATATTTTTTAATTAATTGTTTAAAATCGATTTCACTATAAAAGCTAATTCAGTGCGGGATAGAAAGATTACGAAACCAGAGAGAGTGAGCACCCGCAAATGAGCAATCCCTCGATTGCTCAAACGGTTATTGCTCGGCAGATATATAGTCATACTATATAGAGAGATTTATTTTAGCTAATGACCTCTAATAGTGCGCTCGCCTCATCCGGCAGTAGTTGCACAAGTTGATGACGAATGAGAAACTCAAGAGTCACTAAGCCACTATTGGGTTTAAATTGATCTTTTGCGCGTAATGCCTGCTCAATTTCAATGGGTGTCATTTGATAGAAGGCTTCTACTTCACCATCATTAATTTGCGGTATAAAATCAGCCGGTAAGGGCAGATCAAATGCAAAAATACATTCATTACGAATCGCTTGATGATATTCTGCAATGTAATTGATTTTAGTCGCAGGTTTGAGGTGTTGTGCTAAGTCGTAGGGAACGGCGGCTTCTTCCATCGCTTCTCTAATCGCTGTATCGAGAGGCTTTTCCCCATAACTTAAACCGCCGGCAGCGATATTATCGAGTTTATGAGGTTCAATCATTTTAAGGTGAGATCGCCGGGCTATCCATAGTCGTTCAATAGGTGCATCAGGATCGGTAGGAACTTGATAGCCATTGATATGAATCCCATAAACCCTTAGGCCTAAAAATGGAGCAACACCTCGTTCAATAGTAAAGATGGGTGTTTGTAGATCTTCTCCAGGACGATAGACACCATAGGCTTCATCTCGCCAATTTTGAATGATTCCTACTTCTCTTAAGGTTTCTGAAAAGTGGGCAATCATTTGCGTGCGGGTTGCTATATCTGTTAGGCAGAAATCAGATTGAAAATAGATAGCATTCGTTTGAATTAGAAATAATTCAGGGAAATTCGTCAAGACCTCAATTCTCGCTCGATGAACCCAACCAACAGGCGCTTTATCAAAATAGAGTGGACGATAGTCGTGGTAATTGGGTTTAGCAAGGGAAGGGAAGAGGTCTATCAACATGACGAAAGTCTATTATCCTATTTAAATTAACGAACAGTGCGAGTTAATGCTTGCGCTAAACGCTCAGCAATACTATTGAGTGCACTATTATAGGCTTTCACACCACCCGCTGCATCATAAGTGGGTGCCGGCACTTGTTCATTATAGGTATAGGTTTTAACAATTTGATTATTGCGATTATTAATCAAGCGTGCTTGTAGCTTGAGAATGATGTAACTCTCTGTTTCATTAGGGAAGTATTGACGCATCTCTAAGATAGACATATCTAAACGGTAAGCCGCTGAGATATTAGTAGGCGCCATAACTACATATTCAAAGAGACCACGATTATCAAGATCTTGGGTAATGGCCGCTTGAATTAGTTGTGCCGGAGGCGCTGCCCATTCATTTTGAGTAAAGCTCTCAATTTCGTTCTGAGTACGGCTATAGAACATCTCTGTAGAGAGTCGACCTAGGGAGCGTACTTGAGAAACAAGTAGCGAAGGGAGTGTATGAGGGGCATTTGCAACCGGCGTTGTCTCTGTTGAGAGAAGATAATTTGTTTTCGCAGGTGCTGAAGCACAACCCGCTATTACTAGAGGTAAAATGGCGACCATCAGCCAATTTTTAAATGATTTCATACGATATAGTCCTTATAAAGTCTGTGAAACTCTATTATTCAATGTATTGATAACGCTATTAATCGCGTTACTAATGAAGTTACTCATAAATCTATTTGTTCTGATATGGATTTGATCTTTATATGAATTTAATCTTGTTATTCACCGGGGCCAGGTTTTTGTTTCGGTTTACCCATAATGATCGCATTCGGCGTCGCTTCTAACTCTTGCATTAGAAGAGAGAAGTTGTAGAGTGCATTTTCAAGGGTTGGGAAGATGTTTTGGATTGATCCATTGGCTTCTTCACCTAAACCATTCCAGGTTTTAAATGTGCTATTGGCACTGCCTAATGCAACGTTGGCGCTATCAAGCACAGTATTGGCTTTAGTCATGATACTATCGAGTTTTTGGGCAGAGTCTTTAGTATGCTGTGCAAGGTTATAGATAGAGTCAGCCGCACTTTTTAGTTGTGGTGTGATGGTATCAAGCGTTGTGGCAGCTTTCTCTGTGAGTGCTCGAATTTTCCCGCCTGCTAAGGCAAGATCTTGGGTGAAACTATTGGTATTTGCGAGAATATCACTGAAGTTATCGATATTTTGTGTTGTTAAAATTGACCCCATTTTTTGTGATAAGTCAGTTAATGAGTGGGTAATATTATCGAGCGCTTCATCTAAACGGCGTGAGAGAGATGCTCCATTTTTGATAGTAGGAATAGGATCTTCTTTGGTCGGTAATAGATCGCCCGCTTGAGGTGTGCCCCCGGTCAAGCTCACATTGACAATGCCGGTAATACCACGACTCATTAAGACCGCTTCTGTATCTCGCTTGATCGGCGTACCTACATCGATATTGAGTAAAATTGTGACATAACGAGGATCATTATTATTCAGTTCGATCGCAGCCACTTTCCCAACATTCACACCTCGATAATCAATGGGCGAATTGATTGAAAGACCGGCAACACTCTCATTAGTAATGACTTTATACTCGATAGTATTGACTTTTTCAAAACCATTCGTCAGCCAGATGATCAAGGTAATAAGGCAGGCTAAGAATCCAAGGACAAAGAGCCCTACAACAGTGTAATTAAATTTGTGTTCCATATGCTTCTCCAACCGCGCGTCCACGAGGACCTTGGAAGTATTTTTGAATTAAAGGATTGCTATTTTTAACGAGATCTTGAATTGGTTCGTAGGCAATGAGTGTTTTATTGCCTAGGAAGGCGACTTTATCGGTTGTTGCCCAGATTGAATCTAAATCATGTGTCACCATTACGACGGTCAAGTTAAGAGATTCTTTAAGTTGCCGCATTAGGCCGTCAAATTCACTAGCTGATACAGGATCAAGTCCGGCTGTCGGTTCATCTAAGAAGAGCAACTCAGGGTCTAATGCGAGTGCACGTGCAAGGCTTGCGCGTTTTATCATTCCCCCAGAGAGGTCTTTAGGAAGTAGGCTTGCGGCTTCAGGTTTAAGTCCTGATAGCGTGAGTTTCAGCATTGCAACCTCTTCCATATCTTTACGGCTGAGTTTTGTATGCTCTTGCAGTGGGACCATAATATTCTCTAGGACTGTTAAAGAGCTAAAGAGTGCCCCACTTTGAAAAAGCATCCCAAAAGTTTGCCGTAATTTTTGTTTCTCTTTATGGGTTGCTCCCCAAACAGGGTTGTCGAAGAGATAGACTTGCCCTTTGCTAGGAGGTTGGAGCATGATAATGGTGCGAAGCAAAGTCGTTTTGCCCGAGCCCGATCCTCCTACTAAGGCAATCATCTCACCGCGTTTCACTATCATATTGAGATCTTCATGTACCACATGTGTGCCAAAAGCATTATAAACATGTTCGATGCGAATCACATCATCAGATTGAGACGGTGATGTCTGTGTCTTTATTGGGTCTGTCATGATTAATATCTCCTATAACCCCACATTTCGCATTAAAATCGAGAAGAGCGCAACGATAATAATAACGAAGAAAATAGATTGTACGACAGCTTTAGTGGTTTGTTGTCCTACACTATCAGCACCACCAGCTACTTGGAATCCTTGATAGCAACCAATAAGCGTAATGACAATGGCAAATACAGGAGCTTGTACTAATCCAACAATCAGAGAGCGCCATGTCACGGAGTTAGGAATCGTTTGAATAAATTCTGCAAATGAGATATCTAAATAAAAATTAGAGAGTACCATACTGCCAAAAATGGCCATCATATCGGCAAAAAGCGTTAGTAAAGGTAATGAAATTGCTAACGCATACATTTTGGGGAGCACTAATTGGTTATATTTATTAATCCCGATGGTTTCAAGCGCATCAACTTCCTCGTTGACAACCATTGTCCCTATTTGTGCTGCGTAAGCTGCTCCTGTTCGACCAGCGATAATAATGGCAGTTAAGAGTGGCCCTAAGACTCGTAGTACCGCAACGGCCGTAAAGTCAACAATATAGATACTTGCGCCGAACATCTGTAGGAGATTACCTGCTTGGTATGCAATTACAGCTCCAATTAAAAAGTTGAGAAGTCCAACGATCGGTAGTGCCATCACTCCCGCACTTTGAATATTTGCCCAAAAGGCACGCCAACGGATATTCCAAGGCGTAAAGGCCTTTTGAATAGCAATGATAGAAACTTCGCCTATAAACTCTAAAAAACGTTGAGTACCATCGAATAGCTTAAAGACTTTGCGACCTATCTTTGTAACAAATAGTTCGCGGATGGTGGGGGCTTCTTTTTGAATGCCGGCATCATCAATACGTGATTTGATAAAGAGGAAGAGGTCAAGTTGTTTCTTTGCAAAATTTTTGTAATCAACTTTGCAGTGAGCAGGGAGCTTACTGAGGGCGATATAGAGCTCTTGACACCCAATGGTATCAAGCTTAGTCATTTTGCTACCGTCAATAGTGATAGCATCTGTCGTGACAGGTGTTTCTTGGAATTTTTTGGCCGCTTGCTGAATCGTATGCAAGTTAGCAAGAATCCAAGCGCCGTCAATATAGATTGTATTATTCTCAAGCGTTATCATATGTTGTGGTTCTATATTCATTGGTAAAGTTCTGATTGCGCAGAGGAATTGAATTCCATTGCAATGCTAAATATGCTTTACCGAGGATTGAGTTTACGCCAAGTGGCGGGGTCTTGTTGCGCCCCATCTATTTTCCAGATACCTAGCTTCTGTTTTTGTGCTGCTTTTTGTGCTTGCTGATAGTTGGCTTCTTTATTGTATTGTTTATAAACTACCGCCTCACCATTTTTGACTAATTCTAATCCGAGGTCGCGATTGTTTAAAAAAAGCTGGCCAACGTATCTTCCATAATGGTCAATGTCTCGGATTCGAATCTCTATAATATCATGATCAGCTTCAGATAATAACATAATGAGATAGCTTTTTGATGCTTCTCCCCAATGACCTTGTTTCATTTCCGGTGCATCAATTCCCCAAACACGAACTCGTAGTTGCTCTCGATTGTTAGGTGGACAATTCGCAGTCACAGTATCGCCATCGATGACTCGATTGATTCGACATTGATAAAGGGTATCACCGGCCACAATAGCGGTTGTAGATTTAGAGGGTTGCTCAGGCTCTAATGTCCAATAGGAGATGCCTAAAATAGCGATAAAAAGTAAGCCAGTCAAAAAGCGCCCTTTCCCTCTTTGCCACTGAGCTCTACCCATCTGTTTGATATATTTCAAAAATGCTTTTCGATAGTAATTCATGATAACTTTAAGATTAGAAGAGCGGAATGATCCAATGAAGAATCACTTGGAGTGTTATTAGCGAGAAAATACCTGCTAAAATATCATCAAGCATGATCCCTAAACCGCCACCCACTTGTGCATCAATCACTTTAATAGGCCACGGTTTTAATACATCAAAAAATCGAAAGATAAGAAAACCTAAGATGATCGCTGTCCAACTGACCGGCGCAAAAAGCATGGTGAGCCATAATCCAACAAATTCATCCCACACAATACCGCCGTGATCATGGACGCCGAGTTCATCGCTTGCTTTTTGGCAAATGACAATTCCTATTAGCGCTGTGATAATCAGCATCCCGATATAGCCCCAAGTGGGGAGAATCGTTGCAAAAATATACCAGAAAGGAATTGCTGCTAACGTCCCCATAGTGCCCGGCGCAACAGGAGACATACCGGAGCCAAAGCCAGAGGCAAAAAATTGCCAAGGGGTTTTAATTGTAATTTTTGGAGTCATTATGTTGTCCCTTTGAAAGGTTTGATTACTCAGGATATTTAAGAGAGATAAGATATTATCTGGAGAGTCAATGTGATGGTTAATCTGATTATAGATGGCTATTATAGATGATGATTAGCTAATCAGTCATTGTACATTTATGGACCTACTTAAAGTAGTGGGTTCTAATAAATTGTAATTCTGCGATCGATTCGCGAATATCATCTAAGGCAATATGGGTATTACGTTTTTCATAGCTTTTTCCTTCGGGATACCACCGTTTAATCACCTCTTTGAAAGAACTTACATCGATATTGCGATAATGGCAGAATTGATCTAATGCCGGCATATATTTTTTGAGAAAACGGCGGTCAGTGCCGATGCTATTGCCACAGAGAGGGGTAGAACCTGCTGGAATCCATTGATTAGCAAATTCAATGGTGGCGTTCATTGCCATCTCGACAGATGTTTTACTTTCACGAATGCGGGCCGTTAATCCTGATGCACCATGGGTGTTTTGGCACCATTCATCCATAAGCGCTAAAATCGATTCGGGTTGATAGATCGCAATGCTAGGGCCTTCGGCTAAAATGTTAAGATCTTTATCCGTTACAATAGAGGCAATTTCAATAATATGATGAATTTCTTCATCTAAGCCAGTCATTTCTAAGTCAATCCACAAAAGATTCTCTCTATTTTGCATATTCTATTTTCTCTACCTTCTCTTAATTAATACATTCTGCTACTTTAGTACTCTTGTGCTTCATCGCGTATGAGTAATCGTCTATTTTCTCATGAATGAGGGAAAATATCATGTTATATAGTAATCAGTAAGATGATAAGCAAAAAAGCCGGTAATTGATCGAATATTCTGATCAAATATCGGCTTTTATATTTATCTTAGTTTGTTGAAATGCGAAAATTAACGCAATGCTGGGGGAAGAATCCAATAGTTATTTTGATTGTTTTGTTTCATATAGTTTTTAAAATCATCAGAATTATAAGCATCAATAATCGCTTTAGCCCATGGTTTATCACGATTTTCAGCACGAATGACCACTTGTAAATAGAGATCATCTAAAAGGGTTTCTTGTGCTAATACTCTGCTTGGATCAAGTTTACCTAACCAAACAATACTGCCTGGAATCACTGCAAAATCGGCATCATCTAATACTCGAGGAATAAGGCTTGAATCCATCTCTTTGATATTGAGATTGTAAGGATTAGTCACAATATCATTTTTAGAAGCACGCATTAGATCTGTATTGGGCTTTAGGGTAATCCAACCTACTTTTTGCAATAAACCATAAGCCCTTGCAGCATTAGAGGCATCTTGAGGAATTAAAATGGTCATACCATTTTGGATTTGATCGAGTTTGTTGAATTTATTTGAAAAGATTCCTGCTGGAACTGTTGGTATTTTCTGAATCGCAATAAGGTCACTGCCTCTTTGATCATTAAATACTTTCATAAATCCAGCATGTTGTGAAACAACCGCATCCACAGCATTCTCTGTCATCGCAATGTTCGCTTCGAGTAATGCTGAGAAATTAACATGCTCAATTTTATAACCTTCTTTTTCTAATATCGGCAAAATAGCAGCATCAAATAATTCATCATAAGGGCCAGGTGAAACCCCCATAACGACGGTTTTATCATCATTTTTAGGGGTGCAGGCGGTCAAAAAAAAGAAGCTAGAGAATAGTAGTATTAGTAAAGGAAATAAACGTTTCATAGGATGCCTTCATATAAGAGATCAATTGAATTTAAGATACACAAAAACATACTAAGTATATATAAATTGTATGTTATGATTAGTATATAAGTTTGTAGAGAAATGACAACAATTCTGTGAATTTTCTTATAGTGCACTCAATATTGAAACTGATATCAACATTCAGATATGAAAATTCAGATATAAAAAATCCCCTTTAGAAGGGGATTTATAATTGATTCGATCTTGATCTTTATTATGAATAATAATGGGACAATGCGTTATCCTCGAATAAAGACAATTTCACCGGTCACATCATTCGGTTTATAGGCATAACCTTCGAGGTTAAATTTTTTAAGATCCTGCAGTTCAGTAATATTATTCTCACAAGCAAAACGGGTCATTAATCCGCGAGCTCTTTTGGCATAAACGCCAATGACCTTATATTCACCATTGCTATAATCTTTAAAGATCGGTGTGACTACGCGAGCTTTAAGTTTTTCAGGTTTAACGGCTTTAAAATACTCATTAGATGCAAGATTAATCACGACTTTTGCATTGGTTTCATCAATTCGATCGTTGAGATATTCAGTAATGGTATCGCCCCAGAAATCATAGAGATTTTTACCATGATCATTGGATAACGGTGTTCCCATTTCAAGACGATAAGGTGCGATGAGGTCTAAGGGGCGAACAGCACCGTATAATCCTGAGAGGATAGCGAGACGTTTGTTGAGGAATTGAATACACTCTTCAGAGAGGTTATAGGCAGATAAACCTTGATAAACATCGCCATTAAAGAGATAGATTGCCGGTTTCGCATTTTGTGAATTAAAAGGTGTTTCATAGCGTGCAAATCGCTCTTGATTTTGAACGGCAATACGTTCAGAGATCTTCATTAAAGTCTGTAAGTCACTAGCACTATAATGGCGCAAAATATTGATAAGTTGTTGAGACTGCTCTAAAAGTGTTGGTTGATCTAAACTTGTGATTGGCGGGGGCGTATGTTCATCCAACATTTTTGCAGGAGAAAGTAGAAATAGCATAGTTGTCCTCATTGATTATCTATTTATTGTTATCGCTGTGATCTTTGAAGATAAAGGTCTAGATCGTCATTATTATAATAATCTAGACAACCGATAAGTCTTCTATTTAGTTTTATAGAAAATGGCACACTTATACAAGAGGAACGCTAAGATTTTTTCCTCTCTTAGCGTTGTGTTAATTTCCTTTTAGGAATTTTATGCACAGTCGGTAGATTTTATTCTTTAGAAATATCGCGTCTATTCATTAGATGCTATTTTATCATAGTGGTATCAAAATATTATTTTAAAGCTTGAAAATCAGTGCTACTACTTGAATTATAATCACTTTATTTTTTGTCGATAGTGCGATTCAGAAACTTCCGGTGCTTCAATGCCGGCAGAGAAAGCTTGATCTCTTTTAGATAGCAGATAGAAAAAGAGTAGGGCAATGAGGTAGGCTAAAATTGTACTGACAAATAGATCAATTGGGAAATGCATGCCAAGGCGTACACGACTAATCATCATTAAGCCGGCCCATACTGTGATAAGTCCACCAATTATCCCCGTTTTAGAATCTCGTTCACGTGTTAAGAATCCCACGATGATCATCGCCCACATGACCGCAAAAATCGTGTGTCCTGAAGGAAATGAGTAGCCTGTTTCATGTTGCCAATGCTGTTGAAGCCAAGAGGGTGTTTGCGTATCTTCTTCGACAGCTACAGTAATGATTTCGGCGCGTTCTTTTCGGGAAAGATCGTAAAATGTATCAATCTCAACGCCTTGATCAACGATATAACTCATGTAAGGGCGGGGTTCTTCAAGTGTATATTTGATGGCAGACTTCACGATTTGTGTAGCACCTTGTAGCACTAATACGCTTAAGAAGATGATGACCCAATGATGTTGTAAACGTTGACAGCGCATACTAAGCGCAATCGCTAATACGAGTGACGTTAAAAGCGCGAAGTAGGGAGTTGACCCTGTTTCTGTGACGATAAATAGGAGAAAATCCCAAACTTGATAATGCTGTGCGTGCTCCCAATGCCAACCTGTAAGCCAAATGATAATGGGGATCAGAATGAGCGGGATAAAAGTGAGTGTAAGGTTTTTGACGAGTTTAGAGAAAGGCGCAATAGTGATCATAAGTTATTAGTAGTTAAATAAGGTCATAAATTAAATCTGAATCGATCAAGTCTAACGATCTTTCTCTGAAGAGGCAACTACTAGAAATAGTTGAGTTTAAAAAGTTGATCAAGTGTTTTCGCAACACCATCTTCAATATTTGTATGAACAACACGATCGGGGAATTGGGTTTTAAGAGGGTCAATGGCATTCCCCATCACATAGGGATGACCAACTAATGAGAGCATCTCTAAATCATTTCGCTGATCGCCAAATGCGATACACTGTTTCGGGTCAATATTCAGTTGCTCTAACACGTGCTGAACACCAACAGATTTATTGACACCTTGAGGCATCACTTCAAGATAAGTTGCCGAAGAGGTTGAGATGGAAGCACCTTGGAAATGCTGATGAGCAAAGTCGAGATAAGTGGTTAATTGTTCAGAAGGAACAACAAAGAGCGCTTTAGTGACATCTTCATCTAACCAGTTATAGTCAGGATCTAAAATAGCAAAACGCTCACCAGGACAGGTGTGATGATGTGCAGAGCCATCGGCAGTATAGATCACATTGTTATGATAGAAGATCGGTGGATATTGATGAATTTTGGAAAATTCAAACACTTGTTCTAGCACCGGGCGCGGTAAAAGCGCTTCATAGAGCACGCGTTCTTTGCGAAAATCAAAGACTCGAGCACCATTATAGTTGATCATATAATCGACCCCACCAATGGCTTTTGCAAATGGCAGCGCGCCAGCAAAGCTTCGACCAGTACTAAAAACAACTTGTAAACCATCGTGTCTGAGCTTCGTGAGAATCGTTTGTAATGCAGGGGATAAACTATTGTGATCATTAAGACTTGTACCATCTAAGTCCAAAAAGAGTGCTTTAAAAGTCATTCGATATTCCTCTTAGTTATCTGATTCATCACTGATTGCTACTCTTTGAAAGTATAGAGGGTTCATCATCATTCGACAACCCTAGATTGTGATGTAAATCACAATGATTCACACGAATATTGGAAATTAGCGAAGCTTTTTTGGCAGTAAAGAAAAGTTATTTCTCTTTAAATGCTGAAATGCATTATAATTAGCTAGATAAGAACCTCAAATTTAGAGGTTGACTATAAATAGAGTCGGCTGTCTTGTAGCGAAGCGCTATAAATGATGGACTCCTCCAATGAATGATAAAAACGAATAAGTGAGAACCAACATGGCAAAAATGCAATCCCTTCAAGATCCTTTTTTAAATCTACTACGCAAAGGACGCGTTCCTGTATCGATCTTCTTGATCAACGGGATTAAACTACAAGGTCAGATCGAGTCTTTTGATCAATTTGTGATTTTACTTCGTTCTAATGTTAGCCAAATGATCTATAAGCATGCGGTATCTACGATTGTTCCTGCGCGCAATATCAATTTGGGTCTAGAGGTCGATGATGAAACCTCTTTCGAAGAAACAACTTCAGATGAGGCATAAGTCTATTGTTGTTAAGTAATTTAGAGCTTATCTAAAATAAAATATTAGATGGAGTAAATTAAGTTTTTATCGGTGATATTACCGATACCTGCTCTTTTCAACGGACGATCTGTTAAAATTTATCGTTGCGTTTTGTTTATCGAGGTACTCTCGCAGTTATAATGACCGAAATTATTGAAGTAGCTTCAGAGCTATTATCCCATCCGCATGATCGTGCAGTGATTGTCTCTTTGGAAATGCCGGAGAGTGAGCCCGGGGATTTAGCAGAATTTTGTGAATTAGTCACATCAGCTGGTGTTGAGATAGCAACCATTATCACTGGCAGTCGGCAGACAGCACATCATAAATATTTCGTTGGTACTGGTAAAGCTGAGGAAATTCATCAGGCGGTTCAAGATTATGATGCCAATGTTGTCCTGATGAATCATGATTTAACACCAAGCCAAAATCGTAACCTTGAGAGTCTTTGTGATATTCGAGTGGTAGATCGTACTGGCTTGATTCTCGATATTTTTGCCCAAAGAGCACAGAGCTTTGAGGGTAAGCTACAAGTTGAATTGGCACAGCTCACGAGGCTTGCAACTCGTTTAGTGCGTAAACATACTAATCTATCACAGCAGCGAGGCGGTGCTGTCGGTCTGCGAGGTCCTGGAGAAACCCGCCTTGAGATGGATCGTCGGGTGATTAGTGATCGAATCCGTCAGCTTAAAAAACGACTTGAATCAGTGACCAAAATGCGGGCACAAGAGCGCATCTCTAGAGAGCGCAATGAAGTACCCACAGTGGCATTAGTGGGTTATACTAATGCCGGAAAATCCTCCCTTTTTAATGCGTTAACTGATGCTGGTGTGTATGTGCAGGATCAGCTTTTTGCCACATTAGACCCTACTCATAGAGCCATTGAAATCCCCCATGTCGGGCGCATTATTTTAGTGGATACTGTCGGTTTTATCTCTAAATTACCTCATGATCTCGTGGAAGCTTTTAAGTCTACGTTGCAAGAAGCGGTGGAGGCTGATCTACTTTTAGAAGTGATCGACGTTGCCGATAAAGAGCGAGAACTGAAGATGAGAGAGGTATCGAATGTGCTTGAGCAGATTAAAGCGGATCAAGTTCCTCGATTGCAAGTTTTTAATAAAATTGATTTAAAACCGGAAATTAATCCCCATATATCTAAGGATGAGCGGGGTTTACCCAATGCTGTGTGGCTTTCAGTGGTAAAAAAGGAAGGGTTATCGTTTTTAATTGATGCTATTGCAACCCATTTTCAACAAAATCATCTAGCACTTTCTGTGACATTACCGCCAAGCGAAGGGCGTTTACGGGCAGAACTCTATCGGTTAGATGCGGTCAAAGATGAACAATTTGGGGAGAAAGGGGAGTTCATTTTAGAGCTCTACCTTGCGCGTTATCGCTTGATGCGTCTTTTAAAAGAGATGCCGGAGACTTCACGCTATTTCATTTCAGTGATTCGTTAGTTTGTTCTGAAATAGCGGTTTTCACCGAGAGATCACATAGTTGAATAGAATGAATGATAAGGATTAATGCAAATTTTTATAAGATCATATTTATGAAGATGAAAAGCGATACGATGATAGGTGCAAATTGGCTAAAAAATTGCTATCTTGTCGAATTGTCGCTATAAAAATGGGATAAGATCTGAGATCTAGCGGATTATTTGAAAAGAATATTCATAGGATCATTGTTGAGATGGTCAGCAGAATTATCAAAGGGATTAAATGAAGGAAAATAACTTAGAGATGGCTTGGGAAGCACCGAAAGATGGGCAAAATCAATCGGGTGGTAATCAATCAAATCCACAAAAGCCTCAAGGTCAGAATGATCACAATGGCTCTAATAACCCAAATGAGCCTAATAACCGCAATAATCAAAATGGTTCAGCGCCCGATTTAGATGAGATTTTCAAAAAACTCGGGGGTGCTTTTCGCGGTAGAGGCGGGCAAGGGCATTCAAGCGGTATTGGTAAATATATTGCAATCGGTGGGGCTGTGCTTCTCTGTGGTTGGCTTGCAACGGGGTTTTATACCATTGATGCTGGGCAGAAAGGGGTCGAGTTACTGTTAGGGCAGTATCATGCGACTAAAGATCCCGGTTTAAGATGGCGTTTCCCAAGTCCTATTGGGGAACATCGTATTATCGATATTCAGCGCCGATTCTCACAAAAAATTGGTTCAACGGCTAAGGGGAATCGTAAAGCCTCAATGTTGACGAAAGATGAGAATCTTGTGGATGTGAATGTTGAAGTGCAATATCAGATTAACAATGATGACCCCGCACAATATTGGTTTGCTTCGGTTGACCCTGATAAAACCCTTAAGGAAGTGGTGGATAGTGCGACTCGTGAGCGTGTAGGGCAAACCTCGCTAGATGATATCTTGACAGATGGTCGTGAGCAGTTGATGCAAGAAGTGAAAGAGCTCGCGCAAAGTATTTTAGATAACTATGCCATTGGTCTTGTCATTACTAACGTTAACTTAGAAGATGCACAGGCCCCAGCGGCGGTACAAGATGCCTTCTCAGATGCGATTCGTGCAAGGGAAGATGAGCAGAGCCGGATTAACCAAGCAGAAGCCTATCAGAGTAAAGTGCACGCTGAAGCACGCGGGGAAGCTGAACGTATTTTACGGGAAGCGGAAGCTTATCGTGAAAGTAAAATGGCCCAAGCGCGCGGGGAAGCGGAGCGTTTTAATCGCCTCTATACAGCCTATCGTAATGCACCGGATGTAACTCGCGAACGTCTCTATCTTGAGAATATGGAAACAGTGTTACAAAATAGTAACAAACTCTATATGGGGTCAGAGAGCGGTAATAACTTGATGATGTTACCACTAGATAAGATGATTAATGGCAACAACAATAATACTAGTAATAGTCATAGTCGCACTAATAGTGGTAGCCATAATATGGATGTAACCCCGATTAATAGTGGTGTGCAAATGTCCTCTACACCGGCAAAAACGACGAAAGCTGAACTAAATAGCAGTCAGAAATCAACAACGACCACCCCTTCGACAACGACTAGCGATGATAGCAGAAGTCGTGCACGTCTCACTCGTTAATAGGAGAAGTCATTCAATATGAAATTATTTACACGTATTATTCTTCCCATTGTGGTGATCGTCCTTGTCGTATTGACGAGCTCATTAGTCGTGGTGAAAGAGTGGCAGAAAGGGCTACAATTACGCTTTGGTCGTATTGTAACTGTTTATGATGAGCCAGGAATCTACTTTAAACTTCCGTTGATCGATAATGTACGAATCTTTGATGGTCGTATCCAAACATTAGATACACCACCAGAGCCCTTCCTCACTTCAGAGAAGAAAAATCTGATCGTGGATACCTTTATCAAATGGCGCGTCATTGATCCTGAAGTCTACTACCAAAAAGTTGCCGGTAATCCAGGTGTCTTTAATCGCCTTTTTGAACCGATTGTGAAAAACAACTTCCGCGCCGCCTTCGGTAAGCGTGATGTTCAAACGGTTGTCGGGGGTAATGTTGCCGCGAAAAGTACTAAATATGGCGATAATTCAAAAGTGATCGTTGTGGATAAACCGAGTGATGCGTTAGCCTTAGACCCTAAAACGCTCGAAGAGATTCATGCAGAAGATATCGATATTGTGATTCGTAGCAAAGAGAATGTGACTCCGGTGATTGCAGGACAAGAGATTGATCTGAATAATACTGTTCGTCAAGAGATCGAAAAAACTATCTTAGTAGCGCTTTCAGTGGAAGCAAAAGAGTATGGTGTTGAGATTATTGATGTTCGTATTAATGGTGTTGAATTACCCGATGATGTGACGGATAATGTCTTTAATCGTATGCGTACAGAACGTGAACGTGTTGCGACAGAGCTTCGTTCTAAAGGGGAGGCAGCTTACATTGAAAAAGTGGCGGAAGCAGATAGTAATCGTGTGATTCTACTCGCCACTGCATTCGAAGAAGCTGAGAAAATTCGTGGGGAAGGAGATGCAGAGGCGGCTGTGATTTATGGTCAAGCTTATGGTCAAGATCCTGAATTCTACTCATTTTATCGAAGCTTAGAGGCTTATAAGAATGCCTTTCAGAATGATGGAGATATCTTAATTCTCGATCCTGGCAGTGATTTCTTTAAGCACTTTCAGCAAAAGCAGTAACAAAAACAATTGATTGTTAAATTAAGGCGCTAGTCGCCTTATTCTATTTTTATGAGGAAAAAATTAGATGGGTAATAATGTTGTTATTATCGGAACGCAATGGGGCGATGAAGGAAAAGGGAAAATTGTAGACCTTCTCACAGATAAAGCTGAAGCCGTTGTTCGATTTCAGGGTGGCCATAATGCAGGGCACACACTTGTAATTAACGGAGAGAAGACGGTTCTTCGCCTGATCCCTTCAGGGATTTTGCGTGAGCATGTCACTTGCTATATTGGCAATGGTGTCGTGCTTTCTCCTGCTGCCCTTCTATCTGAAATGGATGAATTATTAAGTCGTGGTATTAATGTAGATCAGCGTCTTAAAATTTCTGAAGCGTGTCCTTTAGTGATGCCATATCACGTGGCGATTGACCAAGCCCGTGAAGAGAAATTGGGTAAAAATAAGATCGGTACCACAGGCCGCGGAATTGGCCCTACTTATGAAGATAAAGTAGCACGTCGTGCTGTGCGTGTCGCCGATCTTTTCTACCCTGAGATTTTCCGTCAAAAACTTGAAAGTGTGATGGAATACCATAACTTCATGTTGGTGAACTACCTTGGTAAAGAGCCATTATCTGTAGAGGCTGTTTATGAGGAGACAATGGAACTTGCAAAACGCATTCTTCCGCTTGTTGCTGATGTCTCATATGAGCTTAAACAGCTTCGAGATCGTGGTGCAAAAGTGATGTTTGAAGGAGCGCAAGGTACTTTCCTCGATATCGATCATGGTACTTATCCTTTTGTGACATCAAGCAATACCTCTTCTGGCGGTGCGGCAACAGGTACAGGTGTTGGTCCATTAGCATTAGATTATGTATTAGGGATTGTGAAAGCCTATGTGACTCGTGTCGGTTCAGGTCCATTCCCCACAGAATTAACTTGTGAAATCGGTCAAGGTTTAGCAGAGCGTGGTCATGAGTTTGGTTCAGTGACAGGTCGTGCGCGCCGTTGTGGTTGGTTTGATGTGCCGGTATTAAAACGTTCTATTGATATCAATAGCTTATCAGGACTTTGCTTAACGAAGTTAGATGTATTAGATGGTATGGATGAAGTTAAAATCTGTACAAGCTATGAATTAGATGGCGAAGTAGTGGAGTATCCTCCATATGGTGCAGAAAACTTTGGTCGCTGTAAGCCCATCTATGAAACAATGCCGGGTTGGTCTGAAAGCACTGTAGGTATTATGTCATTCGATGCTTTGCCAGTTGCGGCGCAAAATTATATCAAACGCCTTGAAACATTATTGAAAGTGCCGGTGGATATTATCTCAACAGGTCCTGATCGTAATGAGACGCTTGTATTAAGAGATCCATTCGATAACGAATAAGATATTTAAGTTTAATGCTGTTTTTGACGAGTAGATGTATAGTCAATCTGGTTTAAGAAGAATGTTTTTAAAGCAGCGAGTATAGGATTTTAAAAAGAACATAAAACCCTTTCTAAGCAACAGTTGCAAGAGGCCGGATAGAACAGCGTCCTCGCCTCGATCAGCCAGCATTAAAAAACAAGCTTGTTTTGAACTAATCTTACTATGCTACCAACAAGACAAAGCCCTAATAGAAAAATCTGTTAGGGCTTTTTATTAGGTCTATGATCTGAACACTTCTATCAATGATGATAGTAGATTACGGTAGTAACTTGAAGAGCCCGTAAGCGATCAACATTGCAAATATGGCCGGGAAGAGTGCACCGATGATGGGTGGGAATCCCGAAATGAGGATAAAGTGTCCGAGCATCTGTGTCATCAGATAGATAATCAGTCCGAGAATGACACCGATAAGAATCCGTTCACCAATCCCTTGCCGGCGTTGTTGGGCAAAGACTAAGGGGGCTGCGATTAGAATCATTGAAATGTTGATTAGCGGATTAAAGACCTTACTCCAGAATGCAAGGCGATATTCACTACTATCGAGGTTGTTCTGTTCAAGGTAGGTGATAAAGCGCCAAAGATCTTGGCTTGAGAGATATTCCGGATCATTGACTAAGGCATTGAGTGCCGTCTTATCAATATGCGTATTGAGCGCAAAATCTTGTCCTTTCTGATCGGTAATGATATCCGGATTAAATGTAATTTCTGTGAAACTAGGCATGACCCATTCATTATTGCTTAAGACCATCTCCGGCGCTTTAATCCATTTGTAAAGTGCTTGATCTTTAGCTGAATAAACATTGATATTTTTAAGCGTTAAATTTTCTAATGAGCGGACTTCGATAATATAATCTCCATCAATTGCCCAAAAACCTTTATTCGAGCTATTTTTATGGCTAACGACAAGTGCCTCTTCGTGTGTTGGTGGCACTATATACTCCCCAACCCAGACAATGACGGCACTTAGAAGTAGCGTTGTATAGATTGCCCCTCGAAGTGTTCTTGCTTTACTAAAGCCTGCTGTTCGAATGGCGGTGAGCTCATTGTGGCTTGCGAGTTGCCCTAGCCCTAATAGAGTTCCGAGTAGGAGTGCCATTGGAAAGATTCGATAAACCCGTGCGGGCATATCGTAGAGTAGGAATTTAATCATATCAATGAGTTGATATTGATCATCGCCGATATCTTGTAACTCATTGAGAAAAGTGAAGAAACTCTCAATAATGATGAGTAGTAATAGGCAAAATAGCGTAAATAGTAACGATGTTGCAAAGGTATAACGATCAATTTTTAACATATTATTCTCTTATCCTCGTTAAAAGTGATCATTAGAGCGATCGGTTATAGCGTCTATAGACAATAAACGCCACGATAAACATTAGAATATGAATCCACCAGATCCCCAAATCAGGGTTCACGGTACCATTTTTCATCCAAGCCAGCCCCATTCCTAACAGGTTAAAGTAGAAGACATAGAAGATCACGCCGATAATCAATTTATTGAAGCGTCCTTGACGAGGTCTTGAATGTGACAATGCCGGGATGAGTAGTATCAGTAAGAAGACCGAGATCGAGCCTGAGAGACGACGTTGTAATTCTCGTTTATAGAGAGGCGATGGATTCTCAAAAAGTTCTTTCGTGCTCCAAGCAATGGCTTTAGGCCAGTTATCTTGTTTTGTGGTATCTAAGCGAGTACGCATCACTTCAAAGTGGGCTACTTCTGAATATTCAGGGGTAATGGTTGTTCGCGCGCCATCTTTGAGAATGATAAAGCGAGTATTATTCTCATCAATCTCTTGCAAGCCTTCTTTGGCAAAGGTAATGGCCGTATTGCCATTTGCCTCATTGCTTTTGATAAAGACATTTTCAAGATAGCCCGTAGTTGGATTAATTCTTTGCACGTAGACAATATGTTGTCCTTCGGCAAATTTTTGGAATACGCCGGGTTTAAGAATAGTCAATTGCGCTTCTTCGCGGGCTTTTTTAAGGACAATCTCTTGAATTTGAGCAATTTCTGGGACGATCCAGAAGTTTAAAACGAGTACTACAAAACTGAGTGGAATCCCCACTTGTAATAGAATGCGATAGAGCCTTTTAACCGGCATTCCTAGCGCATAAAAGGCGGTCATCTCGCTATCTTTATAGAGCCGGCCAAAGGCGAGAATGGAGGCGAGCAGAAAACTGAGCGGGAGAAGCTCCGTAATAAAGCGAACGATCTGTAATCCAAGTAGAGAAAAAACAGCGGATTGCGACAGCGTGCCGTTAATCACTTGATTGAGGTAGAACGCAAGGCGCTGCACTAATAGTATTGAGATCAATACTAAAAGAACAGCAGCAAAGGTCGTTAAGATCTCTCTGCGGATATAGCGATCTATAAGCTTCATTCGGGATCAGTCTCCTGCATCTAATAGAATGGTTATATCATAACCCATTAGTCGCAATGATTATTATGAATTATTGGGGCTAATGGATGTAGATAATGGATAGGTTAATGGCTATGCCAATAGATATGGCAATAGATATAACTCATAGATTGATAGAATTATTGATTCTCTTCATCAATCATGGCGCGTTCTTGATAGAACTGCTGATAATATTGCTCAAACGTACCGGCATCGATATGATCGCGGATTTGCTGCATATGCCAGAGGAAATAGTGCAAATTATGAATACTTGCTAAATGGGCACCCAGCAATTCTTTGGTGCGAATGAGATGACGCAAATAAGAGCGACTAAAATGTTGACAGGTATAACATTCACAAGTTTCATCTAGTGGACGTGTATCTTTATCATAGCGGGCATTTTTGATACGGATATCGCCAAAGCGGGTAAAGAGATGACCATTACGAGCATTACGCGTAGGAATGACGCAGTCGAACATATCAACGCCCCGTTTAACCCCTTCGATTAGATCTTCCGGTTTACCAACGCCCATCAAATAGCGTGGTTTATCCTGTGGCATACGAGGGTTCAGAAATTCTAAAATACGATCCCGCTCTTCCTTAGGTTCCCCAACCGCAAGTCCACCGATTGCATAACCATTGAAGCCAATCTCAGTGAGTGCTTCGAGTGATTCTTGGCGTTGATCTTCAAACATACTGCCTTGAACAATCCCAAAAAGCGCATTAGGATTACCACCATTGACAAAAGCCTCTTTCGATCGTTTTGCCCAGCGCATTGAGAGTTCCATAGAGGTGCGTGCTTCATCATATGTGGCAGGATAAGGGGTACATTCATCGAATGCCATCACTATATCGGAACCTAAAACCCGTTGAATCTCCATTGAGGTTTCAGGATCAAGGAAGAGCTTCTCGCCATTAAAAGGGGAGCGGAAAGTCACCCCTTTCTCTTCAATCTTCCGAAGTTCGGCAAGCGAGAAGACTTGGAAACCACCAGAATCGGTCAAAATCGGTTTATCCCATTGCATAAAGTCGTGTAGATCACCGTGGGCGCGAATCACATCAAGACCAGGGCGAAGCCAAAGATGGAACGTATTGCCAAGAATAATTTGGGCATTCATCTCTTTAAGGTTGTGCGGCGTGACACCTTTAACCGTTGCAATGGTGCCTACAGGCATAAAAATAGGGGTTTCAATTGTGCCACGTTCAAAGGTAATACGGCCTCTACGAGCCGTTCCATCAGTCTTGAGAAGTTCAAATTTCATTGTATGCTTAGTTTTCCAGAATTTAAATGGTACTATTTTACCTTTAAATGGCAAAAAATGCAGAGTTTCCTTATCACAGGTCAAAAGGTTTCAGAATGGTAGAAGTGAGTTTTTATGTATTGCCCTCAAGTAGCGAAGCAACAAGAGAGAAATTACTCTTAAAAATTATTGAAAAGGCTTATCTGGCTGAAGAACCCACCTTTTTTTATAGTGATAATCGTGCATTGATTCAATCATTAGATCGTAAATTATGGGAGATTCCGCAGATTGATTTCTTACCTCACGCCATTATTGAGAGTGAGGATGATATCAATCCTCATGATTTTATCTACCTTTCGGATCAAACTTGGACGCTTGAACCTCGCTCTCTCTTTATTAATCTTCATCATACGGTGCCTGAAGTGATCAAGATGGGGCAATATCCGCGTGTGTTTGAGGTGATTACCCAAGATCCACAAGTTTTAGAAGAGAGTCGTAATCGCTATCGTCTCTATCGTGATCTCGGTTTTTCGCTTAAAACGCATAAGTTGTAGAGATGTTAAGCAGATGAAAAGCAAGACGGCAATAGAAACAGAATATTGCACAATATCTACGCTGCCGGTCGATTATGTTCGATCATCTCTTTAGCGTGTTCAAAGGTGGCTTCGGTCAGTTTTACGCCGCCGAGCATTCTCGCAATCTCTTGAATTCGGCCTTTCTCATCAAGCGATCGAATAGCCGTGGTTGTGCTGTTTTCCCCTTTGGTTTTAGCAACGACAAAGTGATGATGGCCAAAGCTCGCCACTTGAGGGAGATGGGTCACACAGAAGACTTGGCGACCGATACTTAATTCTTGAAGATAACGACCGATCATCTCAGCCACAGCACCGCCCACACCGGTATCTACTTCGTCGAAGATCAGGGTTGGGAGCGATGAGCGCATACTGAGAATGACAGAGATGGCTAAGCTAATTCGCGCTAATTCACCCCCGGAAGCCACTTTGCCGAGCGGTTGAAGCGGTTGGCCAGGGTTGGCTGAAACCCTAAATTCCACCGCCTCATTCCCATAAGGATGATAGGGCGTATTCGATTGCAGATGAATGGCAAACTGCCCGCCTTCCATTGCTAATCCTTGCATTGATTCAGTAATTTTAAGATCAAGCTCTTCGATTGCTTCTTGGCGTTGACGACTAATTTCATCGGCCATTTTTTGCCATTCAATACGCATTACGGCAATTTTAGCTTCAAGCTCTGCGATCTCTTCTTCAGAGACATCTTGCGATTTGAGTTCTTGCTCAAGCTCTTGCTGTTTTTGTAGTAGATTTTCAGGGTCAATACGATGTTTACGAGCTAAGCTATTGAGCGCTTGCATTCTGCTATCAATCTGCCGGAGCTCTTCCATATCAAAGCTCTCGTGATCAAGCTTTCCGGTCAATTCATTCTCTGATTCTGAGCAGAGAATCAGCGCATTATTGATCATTTCACTAATATCTTTAATGCTCGGATCAAAATTCTCTAAACTTTGCAACGATTGTGCTAATTGCCCTAACTGCCGGGTAATACCATATTCATCGTGATTGAGATATTGAATCGCTTCTTCGATCGCCGAGATACGCATCTCAAAGTTATTGAGTTGATTAAAGCGGGTATTGATCGTTTCCCACTCGCCTTCTTGTGGCGCGATATTATTAAATTCAGCTAATTGAAACTTCAGGAAATTGATTCGATCTTGTGTGCTCTCATCGCGATTCTTCAGGTCGCTAAGCTTCTGCTCACGATCTTGTAAGTTGCGAGTAAATGTTGCTAATTCATTCACCTCATCTAAGCAACCGGCATATTGATCTACTAAATGTCGCTGTGCATTCGCGCGGGTTAAAGATTGATGGGCGTGTTGCCCGTGGATATCGACTAAGCGCTCACCCAAATTTTTGAGCGCCTGTAGAGGCATTGCTCGACCATTAATAAAACCTCGAGAGCGACCATTATTACTGATTACGCGCCGTAAAATACAGAGCTCTTCATCAAAACCGATAGCATTGTCGGTTAACCACGCTTTTGCTCTTGGAATACGAGAGATGTCAAAAGTTGCAATCACTTCGCCTTGGCTTCGACCTTGATAGATCATCGATGCATCTGCTTTTCCACCTAGAACAATTGAGAGCGCATCCACCGTGAGCGATTTCCCGGCACCCGTTTCCCCGCTAATGACAGTTAAATTAGGCGAGAAATCGAGTTGTAGTTCTTCAATAATGGCAAAGTTTTTGACATAGAGATCGATTAACATTGAAAGCCTCGTGCTTTGGAATAGGTTAATAATTCCTAAAGTTAGTATAGAATCCCTAAAGAGCGGGATCTTAAATCATTGACTCTATTTATAATACATTTTTGCAATATTTTAAATCTTTTTTGTAATATTTTTATGAAAGAATCAAATCGAGATTATCTTTATTGAGCTGATTGCGAGGCAATGATTTGTGGAATCAGTTCATCTAGTGCGAGCGGACTTTTATAGATCTGACCCTGCCATTCAATCACCGGGATAAACCAACCATAAGCGTCAATCAAGGTATCATCCTCTGAAATATCGATATATTGATAGGGAATGCCGGCTGCTTGTAAGCGATCTTCCACCGCTTCACACAGTTGGCAATCGAGGGTGCTATAGAGTGTAATCATAAAGATCCTGCTTTTTTACCGAAATAAGTGTTAGTGAATATTGAATGGATATTAATGAATTTTAGGCGTGATTTGAGTATAAACGAGCTCGCCAATCAGTTCCACTAAGGTTTGTGTCACAATAGTGGCTGCGACTAAGCCTTGTATCGCCGGCGGAAGCGCAAAGGCAAAGGGGAGTACGGCAAGGGAATTGCGAGTACCACTACTATAGATCAGTGTGCGAATCTGAATTGCCGGAAGCTTGCGCCATTTTCCAAGCCCATAGGAGATCAAAGCCGTGAGAACCATAAAGCTAATATAGATGGGGATCAGTTGGATTAGAAGCGTTCGATTTTGCCAAATCAGTGGCATTTGCGTGGCGATAATGAGGAATAGCACAAGCGCCATTAGCGGGACAGGGAGCCAAGCGGATGATTGATGGAGTTTTGCCCCCAATGGAGATTTTTGTGCCCACCATTGCAGTAACAAGGCAAAGATAAAGGGTAAAACGATCATATAAACAAATGTTTCAATGAGGGGTTGAATCGCCAAAATTGAGAGAATTTCACTGCCTAAAAAGAGAGATAGATAGAGTGGTAGAAGAATAATTTGGGTAATAAATAAGAGCGGGGTTGCGCTGAGCATTAAGCTTGCATCCCCTTTACCGAGCTTGGTAAAGACCACGACATAATCAATACAAGGTGTGAGGAGTACGAGTAATATCCCGATGATCAATGTCGTATCCGGCATCAATATTTTTAGTAAACCCCAAACAATGAGCGGAACCGCAATATAGTTGCTGATAAGTAGTAGTAGGAAGAAACGCCGTGCTTTTAATGATTCTTGCCATTGAAGAAAAGGAATCTGAGCAAACATCGCAAACATCAATCCCGCTAATGCCGGCGTAATCGCTACTTGTAAATGGTTTTGTAGTTGAGGCGAAATCCATTGGGCGAATATAATCGCAACCACAATAGTCACGGCATAGATCAGGGTTTGTCGCTCTTCGATTTTTTCTAACATCTAATATTTCCTTCAGTGGCATCTATTATGATCCCATTCATTAAGAGGTTTATAAAATCATCTTTTGCTGAGTGATATTTTTGAATATTATTGAGTGTTTAACGCAGAAACGGAAGTGTTTTGTAACTATTTGGTAAATCAAGTGAAATAGTTGCATTATAAATGGGGAGAGTAATAACAGATCTGCGTATTAAATCGGCTTCGGGTATAATTGGCAAAAATTATGAAAAAATGATTCAACTTTGTCGATCATTGGATTTTGCAGAATGATGGCTATTATATATGGTCAAACATTGCGACAGATAGGATCAAACAATCAAAAGGATTCTCAAGATGAATGAGTCAGCACAAGATTATATTGCTAGCGCTAAGGAAGTATTAACTATTGAAGCGGATGCCGTATTAAAACTGCAATCACAGATTGATGCTAATTTTATTGCGATCTGTGAATTGTTAAAAAATTGCAAAGGTCGCGTAGTTGTCAGCGGAATGGGGAAATCAGGGCATATTGGTAGTAAAATTGCCGCAACTTTAGCAAGTACCGGTACACCGGCGTTTTTTGTACACCCTGCGGAAGCAAGCCACGGAGATTTAGGAATGTTAACGCCGGAAGATGTGGTGCTTGCGCTCTCAAATTCGGGGGAAACCGATGAGATTATTGCCATTTTACCGATTATTGCCCGTCGTAATATCCCCCTTATTGCCTTAACTGGGAATGAGGCTTCAACACTGGCGAAGATGGCGGATTTTCATCTATTAGTCCGTGTTGAGAAAGAGGCTTGTCCACTGAATTTAGCCCCTACAGCGAGTACTACGGCGGCGCTTGCAATGGGAGATGCGATTGCAGTCACACTCTTAGAGATGCGTGGGTTTACTTCAGAAGACTTTGCTTTTTCACATCCTGGCGGGAAATTAGGGCGACGCTTGCTATTACGGGTTGCAGATATTATGGCACCTTTAACGGAGCTTGCCGCCTTACCTGCTAATACAACTTTGACCGATACCTTATTGGCAATGACACAAAAGCCACTCGGGGCTGCGGTGGCAATGGATGATGAGGGGATGTTGCAAGGCATCTTCACAGAGGGGGATCTGCGCCGTTCATTGATGACAGGACGAGATATTCACGATTTAACATTGGCTGATTGTATGACGGTAGCGCCCTTTAAGGTCGCGCCGGATGCGCTTGCGGTAGATGCGGTACACCTGATGGAAACAAAGCGCATTACTGCGCTGCCAGTTGTGGAGAATGGCAAGGTGTTGGGGCTGATTAATATGCATCATCTATTACAAGCAAGAGTGATTTAACGCTGTGGGAAGATTAATGCTCAATCCGGAGCAAGCGAGTGCCGTGAATCATATTCATACGCCTCTGCTGGTGCTCGCCGGCGCAGGTTCTGGTAAAACGCGGGTCATTACGGAGAAGATTAAGTATCTTGTGCAGAAAGAGTTTTACGATCCTCGCTCCATCTATGCGGTTACCTTTACGAATAAAGCCGCTAAAGAGATGGCGGATCGTTTAGGGCAAACGCTTGGTTATTCTCAAGGAAAAAAGGTACGGGTTTCCACGTTTCATACACTTGGGTTATCGATTTTAAAACGGCACGGCTCACATTTAGGGCTTCGTAAGGGCTTTACGATCTATGATCAAAAAGATACGTTGCAATTGATGGATTCACTATTGGAGGGCGGTCTTGATACCGCTAAATTAGCACTCGATCGCATTTCGATGTGGAAAAATGATATGCGAACGTTCGACTCTTTGAAAGCGGCCGCAGCAGATGAGTTTGAGATACGGTTAGTTGAACTTTATGAGACTTATCAAGCACAGCTACTCTCTTATAATGCCATTGATTTTGATGATCTAATTCTGCTGCCAATGCAGTTACTGCAGCAGTTTCCGGAAGTAAGAGATTATTGGCAACAAGCCATTCGCTATATGTTGGTGGATGAATATCAAGATACGAATCTATGCCAATATGAATTGGTTAAACTCTTAATCGGCCCTGGGCGGCATTTAACGGTTGTGGGGGATGATGACCAGTCGATCTATGCTTGGCGCGGGGCGCGTCCTGAGAATTTGCATCAACTTAAAGTCGATTTTCCGGATTTAACACTCATTAAATTGGAGCAAAATTATCGCTCTACTGGTCATATTCTACAAGCCGCAAATCACGTGATTGCGATCAATCCGCATCTCTATGAGAAAGCCCTCTGGTCTAATCTTGGAGAGGGCGAGAAGATCGCCATTCGTGAATTTAAAAGTGCCGAGGCGGAAGCGGAATATGTGGCAACGACGATTGCCCACGATACGATGTTACACGGCAAAGATTATACTCAATATGCGGTGCTTTACCGGGGGAATCATCAAGCGCGTATTTTCGAGATGGCCCTAAGAATGCGAGGCATTCCGGTGAAAGTTGTGGGGGGGACGAGCTTTTTTCAGCAACCTGAGATTAAAGATCTGCTCTCTTATCTTAAGCTCATTATGAATCCTGAAGATAATCCTTCGTTACTGCGGATTATCAATATCCCTAAGCGGGAGATTGGTGCAGTAACCCTCAAAAAAATCACTGAATTTGCTCAAACGCATCAGCTTACGCTTTTTGAAGCGTTAGAACATCCTCATTTAAGCAGCTTTGTGGGTAAGAATGCCCAAAAATGCGCCACTTTTGCCCACACGATTCGAGGGCTTGCGAAATATGAGATGGATGTAGAGAATCTCTTCGATAAATTAATTCACGCTATTGGCTATGAGAATTATCTTCGGGAGCAATCTACTTCGCCGAAAGCATTTGAACGGAAGATGAATAGCGTCAATGCATTACGGGAATGGTTTGCCGGAGAGCGGGGCGCGTTATCGGATATCTTATCGCATTTAACCTTAATTTCTATCTTAGAGAATCAGAGTGAAGAGAAGGAGGAGAATGCGGTAACCTTAATGACGCTACATAGTGCTAAGGGCTTGGAATTTCCTTATGTCTTTATGGTAGGCTTAGAGGAAGATATTTTACCGCATCGTAATAGTATCGATAATGATATGGTCGAAGAGGAGCGCCGACTCTTTTATGTCGGGGTGACAAGAGCAAGAGCAAAACTCGATATCACATTCTGCCGGCAACGTAAGCGTTATGGCGAATGGGAGTCTTGTAAACCGAGCCGTTTCTTAGAAGAGCTACCTGAGGGAAATATTATCTGGCATAATCGAGATAAAGGCCCGTCAAAAGAGGAGATGCGACAAAATACTGCGCAAACTTTAGCGGGCTTACAGGCGATGCTCAATAACTTAGAGCGGTAAAATTGGAGCGAATCGAGAGCGTTCTATTGTGAATAATTCTATCGCGGATAGGGCTATCGTTTCTAAAGGTCAGTCTAGAAACTAACGATATTAGCAATAGTAGAGAATAGTGAGGGGAGAGAATGGCAGAGATAAGCACAATGAGAAAGGGGGATAGATGCAAGTCCCTGACTGCTACTGATTCCACTATGAATTATTCTACTGATCCTGATCATCATTCTGCAGAGGGTCGATCTAGGGCATTATGGCGCTCTTTAAGTGTAGGGCGATATAGTCTTTATAATCTCTTGCTACTGTTGGTGATGGGATTGACAATCCTCGCAATTACTTACGGTTTCTACCGATTTCTACAAGCGAAATTACCATTAGGCGCATCGATAGAATCTATCGGAATGAGGGAAATCTTAGCGCTTTTAACGCAATTTTTTCAGCTGAAATATTTATGGGCGGGGCTCTTTCTGATTTTTGCCCTTTGTTGGAGTTATCTCTATCTCTGCCGTATTAAAGCGACGATATTGCCTACTTCATTAGGCGCACTACTGTTACTGCTCTTTTATGGGCTCTTAATTTACCTAGGATATCGGATCTATCTTGCTTTTCAGGGCAGTTCACTGCTATTATTTTCGGCAAAATTGAAACAATTTATCAAAGCGCCCACAGAGATCCGTTTTGAACAGCTCATTCCGCCAGCGTGGATTGCGCTATTACAACAGAAGATCTATCTCAATCTTTTATTAGGGGGCTATATGTTGTTATGGCTCTCGGCATTGCTGCTTCCAAAACGATCAGATGATCGATCGCAAGTAGTTAGCTCATCAGTTCTAGCATCATCAGTTTCAGCATTATCGGCCTCGAAATCGGTGAGTTATCAATTCATCAAATATAGTGCAATAGGGCTCTTACTGCTATTTTGTGCTTTCACCTTTTACGGTGCGATAAAGGTGATGCTGTACTCAATTCCAATGGAATACTTTACCCATTATGACCATTTCTTAGAGTTCATTGCGCCACTACGAGGGCGATAGAATGCATCGGGGAATGGTGATAATTGCATTGATCGCATCCATAACCTTAAACGGTGGCGTACTGTGGTATATCTGGCGCAATGCACCAATTTTATTCACGCTATCCTCGAGTAATGCCGGTGCGATGCAGTATCACCCGGAGTATCTTCTTGTACAGATGCTCACTGCTGAGGGTGCGGATCAAGCGGAAGCGCAAGGGGAGAAGATGGTAGCCGATGCGGATCGATCAGATGAGCAACATAGATCAGATAAAATCAACAAAAGAGAGAAAGCAAAATTAGAGGATCAATCGCTGATATCGACTGATAATCAGGAGCTATCCACACCACAATCTCAATCTGATCCTGCAATAACGATGATCAGTACAGAGAGTGATATCAACAATGAGGATAGAGTTCAGGTGGTAAAATATGAAGAACTCTTAGTAACACCTGATGCCGAGAATAATCAACAATCGAAGCAAGATCAATTATCGCAAGCGCTAGCGGATCAGTCGCGAAAGGAAGAGAAACCCATTACTGAATCTGCAACAACAGCACCTCTAAAACCGACTTCGAAATCTATTTCAAAACCGACACAATCGCCGGCACAATCAAAAAACTCAGGAGAACTGAAAGCTGGTCGCCGAGAGGGGAGTGGTGATATTAATTCAATGAGTGCAGCGCCGGTACAAGGGGATCCTTTAGCAGATCGATTAACGGGTGGTATTCACCGTTCGATTCAAGGATGTTATCCTGAAGCTTCAAAGCGCCGGGGCGAGGAGGGTGTTGTCTATATTCGTTTGCAACGTCAAGGAGATCGCATTGTCCCCCAATTAGAAGAGAGCTCAGGGTTTCCACGATTAGATCGCTGTGCGCTTGAGTCTGTGAGTAAGGCGGTTCAATCATTGCCGGCAACACAAATTCCGGCGCAAGGGCTTCGTTTGAAGCCCATTCGATTTCAATTGCGCTAAGAAAATTGGGAAAGCCGTTTGAATCATAATGTTTTTGAACCGATCCATTGCAACAATTTATTGCAACCATTCATTGAACAGATAATATTGAAGAGATCATTTCATTCATCGTTGAGAGAAAAAGGGGCATAGATGCCATTCGCTTTAGAGGTTGAGAATCTACAAGTCGTGTTATCAACGGGTCAAGCTGTGTTACAGATTCCGGCGCTATCGATCCCGAAAGGAGCAAGAGTTGCGATTATTGGGGCGAATGGTTCTGGGAAAAGCACCTTGTTGCGTGCACTTGCCGGCTTAATCCCGGCAGGGTTTGATCGTTATCAGCTCAATCATCAATCCTTTGAGTCGATGACATTGCTTCAACGAGCACGATTTCTCAGTTATATCGGTCAACAACAGCAACCGGCCGAGGGAACAACCGCTTGGGAATGGTGCTTATTAAGCCGATATCCTTACGCCACTTCGGCATTAGAGAATCGGCAAATTATTGAACAAGCATTACTGATGAGCGGCGCTTTGGAGTTTGCGGATCGCACTTTAGAGAGTTTAAGTGGTGGAGAGCAGCAACGGGTCTATATGGCAGGGGCCATTGCACAAGAGACGCCGGTGATCTTTTTAGATGAAGTCAATGCCGCTTTAGATCCCAAATACCGAGAAGCCTTTAATCAATTATTGGCGCAATTGACAGATAAAACAATTCTCTCAATCACTCACGACCTCAATGGCTTAATGCAATATACCCATATTTTGGCATTAAAAGGGGGGGAAATGGTGGCTTTTGGCGAACGGTCTTCCACCTTAAATAGAGTGCTTCTTTCGCATCTTTTTGATTATGCTTTTACAGCGCTCGATCACGATGGCGTTACCCGCTACTTTTAAAGGATCTCATCTATGAAAAAGCAGATTCATCAGGCCGACAGAGATTCGCAATCGACAAACTTGCAAGAGGACGGGGGAGATCTCTCAACAATGTTATCAGCGAATACCGCTCACTCATTGCATTTAGCTAATATTCGTAAATTACGATTATTAATCGCACTATTCGGCTTATCGTTATTGGTGATTATGATTGCGCCGATGTTTGGATTAACCTTTATCACCCCTTGGGGCGAGCAATCGGCCATATTTTGGCAAATGCGTTTCCCGAGAATGTTAGCCGCGTGGTGCGTAGGTGCAGGGCTCTCTGTATCAGGCTTAGTATTTCAGGCAATTTTACGTAATCCATTAGCAGAACCCTTTACGTTAGGGGTGGCTGCCGGTGCAAGTTTAGGCGCCGCGATCTATATCTATTTGGGGCTCAGTTTTACGCTTGGCCTAATCAGCGGGATCTCGTTTGCCGCCTTTTTAGGCGCTACTTTAATCACGTTACTGATTTATACGATGCATTTTCGCCGGCAAGCCGATCCAATGAAGTTATTATTGATGGGCGTGATTTTAACGTTCTTTATCTCAAGCATTTTGATGTTACTCCAATCGCTTGGAAAATCCTCTTCGGCATTAGCGATGATGAGTTGGATGATGGGGCGGTTTTCGATGATTTCATTGACAGAATTGTGGCAATTACTTTTGGTCACTATCGTTGGGCTTACCATTATTAGCCTCTTTTCAGGGCAGCTTAATCTACTGCAACAAGGAGAAGTCGTCGCCTTTACCCGCGGTGTTGATAGCAGTAAAACAATGGGCTTTCTCTTTCTTGTGGTGAGCTTGATGACTGGGATTTTTGTCGCGTTAACCGGACCCATTGGTTTTGTGGGAATGTTGGTCCCTCACGTTGTTCGTAAATTGTTTGGCGCAGATCATCGTTGGTTAATCCCGGCTTCCATTCTGCTTGGAGGTACGATTCTGATTTTAGCAGATACCATTGGTTCCTTGTTGCTACGACCTGCTGAGATCCCTGTGGGGGTTGTTACCGCGATTTTTGGAGCACCCTTTTTCCTCTATATTCTGCTTAAAAAACAGCGACAAGCGCATTTTGTGAAACCAAAGTAGCGGTTAGGGGTCACTGATTGAGGAAGAAATAGCTTAAACATCATTGGACTTTATAAGCTTAAATGAGTGATTTAAGGAAAATATGATCTATATAGGCTTGTATAAATAGTGATTATTGCTATTATTACAGGCCAAGATCTTTGATGATCTATCCTATTCGAGGTTAGGCTCGGGAAGCAGGGTGAAATTCCCTCACGGACCCGCCACTGTGAAGTTATCGCGATTTTTATCGTAGTAATCTAAGTCAGACACCACCTAGCCCTTTATTTACTCTCGAGGTTTAAGAGGCTCACATCTATGAAATTTCCCCAAAAGCGCACTGCGCTTGCTCTTTTTGCTATCCTTTCATCCACCGCATTCGCACAAAATGTCGCCGTTACAGAAAAAAGTGATGAGATTGTTTTTACCGCTAATAAAACCCCTACACTATTAAGCGAAGTGGGTAGCCAAACCATCGTCATTAATCAGCAAGAGATTGAAAATCGCCAATACCATTCAGCCACAGAAGCCCTAGCGGCACAGCCGGGTGTTATTTTAAGTCAAAATAGTAATAGTGGACCAAGTTCTATTTTTGTGCGAGGTGCAAATAGTGCAAATACTTTAGTATTAGTCGATGGGGTACCTTTAGGCGATCCAATAGGCACAGGTAGAACAGTAGATTTTTCTTTATTAGGATCACTTTTAGATGTTGATCGAATTGAGGTATTGAAAGGTCCTCAAAGTTCTATTTATGGTAGTTCTGCAATGGGCGGCGTCATTCAAATTTTTACTAATAATTTGAATAAACCGGGAACTAGATTGCGCTTGATGGCGGGATCTCATGGGACCATACAAGTAAGTGCGACTACAACAGGAGCAGTAGGGGATTTTCGATATTCTTTAGGTGGATTAATTGATAATACTCGAGGTATTGATATTTCTACTCGAGAAAATAAGCCCGCACAACAATATGATAAAGATCGAAATAAAAATCGCCAATTATCAGGTCGGTTTAACTATCTTTTGAATGAGAATTTTGATGTTGATTTAGCTTTAACTTATAACAATCGTTACTCTGAATATGATAGTGATTTTTCTAATTACTATTGGGACCCATACAATGATTATAATAAGTCGAAATTATTTACAGGACGACTAGCTTTAAATGGTTCATTTTTTGAAGATCAATGGACATCAACATTGTCCTATGCTTTGACCCAAATCCACAGGGATAATTATACGAGTAATGATATTGGGGTGTGGGGGCTACCTGCAACAGGTTCTGCACCGGCTTATTATCGTTTCCGAGGAAAGACTCAAACGATCAATTTTGATAATGAACTCACGTTCTATAAAGACTTTGCAACACGATTTGGTTTTGCTTATCAAAAAGAGCAGGGATCTGGTAGCGATAGGGTGAACCATTCGCAAAATACTAAGAGTATTTATGTTGAGCAATCACTTAATTTTGCTGATAAATTCTTTAATACAGTTGGCATTCGGTATGATAAAAACTCTATTGCAGGAAGCAAAACGACGTATCGTTTAACTTCTCGTTATAATTTTAATGAGATGGTTGCTATCAAAGGAAGTTTTGGGACAGGGTTTACTTCTGCTAATGTTTATCAACTTTTCGATACTTTTGCCGGTAATAGAGATTTGAAGCCTGAAACAAGTAAGGGGTTTGATATTGGTGTGGAATTGAAGCCAACTACAAATAGCTTAATTGCGTT